>DAAV01000064.1:8327-18702 GCA_001701295.1 Bacteroidales bacterium H10 | reverse complement strand
CGGACTGCCTTTCGAAAGGCAGTCCGGACTTTTTTATGCGGGTTTCCTATGCGGTATCTTACCGGGCCAGTGAGACGTTGACGGCCACGCCATAGTTGGAGTTGCTGGTGGGATAGGCCGAGTTCGATACCAGAGGAGTGTTTGTCTGGTGATCGAAGAATGCCGACAGCGTGATACGCTTGCTCAGAATATAACTTGCCATGAAGTTGATGGAGAAAGTGCTGGTGCCTTGTGTGGCCTGTGTATAGGCGGTCTCGATACGACGTATGAGCGACTGGTTGTTGCTCCACGACAGATCAAGATTGAGCGTAAGGTCATTGGAGACACTCCCCTGCTTTCCTCCGATCTTCAGAATCTTGTTGAAATTAGCAATCTTGTATCCCGCGCCGAATGTCATCTGCTTTGACGATGTCTCGACAAGCTGCCCGGCCGAGGTGTTGAGATTGAGAGTACGGGAATCCCTGTATTCGGCATTGAACTGTATGTCGTTGAAGAGAGTGAATTTCACTCCTATGAGCGGAGCGAACTTCTCTGTGATCGATACGGACGAGATATTGAAAGGTGTGGACGGAATAGGCTGCTGCGTCTGCTCATTGAGTATGTAGCCGAGATCTCCGCCTCCGTTGGGCGCAGCCACCCAATTCATAAAGCTGGAATATGATCCCACAGTGTAGGTACACTGGTAGGCATGACTCAGCGTGAAAGATTTGAACCATTTCTTCATGTTGCCGAGATTGATGAAACCGTCGTAGGTTATTCTCCAGTTCGGGCGCATCGACGAGAGACCGGGAAAATGGTTCAACGAGACTTTCGAGGGCTTGGAGCCTGTGTAAGCGGCGAGGAACGCAGGAATCAGCACATCCGAACTTGTCGCGCTGACTCCTCCCACTTCCGGATTGAATGCCGATCCGGCAAGAGCATTGCCCTCCATAAAGCCGGTAGAGGGATATGTCATTCCCTCATACTGCTGCTGGACGCGGGCCGCCACCTGCGGAATATAGGAAAGGAATTTATCGAACGCGTCTGACTGATATCCGTTGCCCGCATCATAATTGCGCAACGATGTCGGGAAGGCCCACGCCGTGCGGACATAATTGCCCGAAAAGGCCGTCGGCATACCGGAATACATAAACTGCATCTGCTCGGTCCGGGCATCTGTCAGATTGGAGGTAAGCAATATCTTGAGACCGCGTATCGGTTCAAGATTAAGTTCAAAATTAAATTCCTTCGACTGACTCCAGAGAGCCGGAGAAACCTGCTCGGACGAAGTGATGAGCCAGTCACGGTCAAGAGCCTTGTCGACGAAATCCTTTCCGTAGAAACCGAACGCGAAGTCAAGACCCGGAGCCATCGGGCCATAGCTTTGAGACTGTCCGAACACATTGCCGACATTGGGCGCGTAAAGAGGCACATTGAGCGAATGGCTACTTCTCCACTTGAAAGAGAGCGAACGCGGCATCATCAGGAAGCGCAGGGCGTGCTCGGCAAATTCCGTACCGAAGCTTTTCTTGCCGTCGGCATTCTTGCGGATCTCGGTGATCGTCACGGCAAGCGTACGACTCCCCGTATCTGTGATCTGGACGGTATTCGCATCGATCACCTTATAGTTTACCTTGACGACCTTCCCCTCTTCCCTGGCCGAGAAACGTATCTTCTTGTTGTTGAGATTATGCTTCACGACCGTGGCGGAATCAGGAGACAACGTTATGGCGCGCTCGAATTTCTTGGTCTTAGGACTCTTCTGAGTCTTCTCCTTGTCGTCTTTTGAATTCCGATTGCGGTTCTTGTTGCGGTCATTGTTGCCGCGCGAACTATTGCTGAAACGCTTGTTGATGTTCTGGAGATATTTAGATTTGTTGAAAAGAGTCTCGAAATTAAGTCTCGCGTCGGCATTCCAGGTAGTCTGGTTCTGGATCGTGTTGCCGAGATAGAGATCATCGACCGTAGCGCCCTTGTCCCATCTATAGACGGAATTGTAGCTTACCGATCCCGACAGATAGTCAAGAACCGGAATCTTGTTGAAAGGCGCGCGATATGTGCCGGTGAATGTCTGATTATAGTTCCAGGGAGTTCCAAGGTGACGCAGAGAAGACATCACAGTGTCTTTCCACTCACGGTATTCGTCAGGGAAAAGCCGGCGGTTGACCGCACCTACCGTCTCCTCGATACGCGCCGTAGTATTGCTTGCAAACGAGAACGACAGCGATTTGGTAAGATTCCATGTAAGCGAAAGCTGACGGTCCCACAGGAAGTTCTTGCTCACCTGGACGGGAAGCTGGAAGTCGACATCTACTTCGGAACGTGTCTGCTCCTCGTAATAATGGCGGTTCATCGAAGTGTAGAACGTCAGATTGCTGAAGAGCCAGTTAAGTTCCCAGTCCTTGAAGAATTTCGCGGTCTTGCCCTTTCCCTTGATCCAGGCAAAAGGCTTAAGAGGCTTGAAATAGGGAGTATATGAATACTGGAACGAACCTCTGTAATCCGAAGTGTTCTCATACTCGGTCACCGGGTCGAGATTCCGCTGCTTGTTGAAAGAGAATGCGAGTGTGAAGTTGGCCGGATCCCACGGCATGGGATTCTTGCTCTGCACATTGAAGCGGAAGTTGGAGACAGAGAAACTCTCGGTGGTCTTCTTGGTGAGCGCATAGGCATTGATGGAATCTTTCTCCGCCTTTGTGGCCGCCGCGTCGAGAGCGTCCTTCAGAAGAATATCCTGGTCAAGCGGATTATACTTCGGCGTAGTTGTCTCCTGCGAACGCGCATAATAGATCGGCGCGTTCAACTTGGCCTTCTCAGGTACGATCTTTCCAAGATCCCCCTGCACCACGAAGTTATACTGATCATACGTGTCCAGTCTGCGGGAGGAAAGTCCCTGGTCGACTGCGCCGAATCCGTCGGTCTCGCGATGATAGCTGAAATTGACCATGGCCACATCGGACAGAGAAAGACTCGCATTGGCGTTAAGAGCCCAGCCGCCCTCCTCATTGAATTCGGTAACCTTCAGCTCATTCACCCAGATCGTACCATCCTTGACAGAATTCGACCTGTTGCGCACACCGATAAGCATCACCCTCACATCGGAGAGCGACGGATTGCCCATGACGCCGACAGTGTTCTGGTTCTGATCCGGATCAAGCATTGTGAAGAGAGTGGTATAACCGACACCCTGCGTGCCGGCGCTGCGCTCACGGTTGCGGTCGGTCTTGACCTGCGTGAAGAGACTGAGGGGGATGTCCAGACGGTTGTCGACAGGCCATACCCTGGCACGGTCCTGGCTGTTGTAATTGTTATAGCGTCCGGGAGGTGTGAGATCGAGAGGAATCTCATACTCGTAATAGTTGTTCTTGACGTCAGATCCGAGACGGAGGAAGAGAGAGAAGTCTCCGTTGCGGAGATTGGTGGCGTTGTCGACAAGAGCCTCCGCATGCACCCACATCTGAAGACGCTTGTAGATGCGGAGATCCATCTGGGTATTCTTGTATATACCCCTTGCATCTCCCGGCTGTATGCCGCGAAGAGTCATTTCAAGAGACTGCTCGTTGAGCTGGGTGGCCTGGGCGGCGCCCGGATCCTGATCGCGGTTCACACCGGGAGGAAGCACATAGTTCACCGGCTCACGTCCGGAATTCTCCTCGATGTTCACCACGCTCATGTCAAGTTCACCCTCGGCCGGAGAATCGTTGCGGGAATTAAGGTTGAACTTATAGTCGCGCCATTCTCCGCGCACAAGTTCGAGAGTGGCGAAACGGAGATGGGTCACCTCCTTGAATCCCGTCATGAACATACGTGCGAAACGCACNNGATCCCGCCGACAACCTTCTCCGGAGAACTCAGAGGCACCTTGAAAAGATACCATACGGCTGTCTGTTTACCCTCGGGCGTCGAAACCTCCGAGACCTGTTTGTCGGTGATGTAGTTCTTGCCCACCTCGAGGTCTTCCGGACGGATGGATATCTTATACTGAAAATAACGCTCGTATTCGTTAAGGGTATTGTCCTGATTGATATCCTCAACATCAGGCACCGCACGCGCGGACTGATACTGCGGATTGTCGGACTGGTCGGGCGAAAGCGAGTTGCCCTCCACTCCGTTGTAATGCTTGTATCTTTCAAGAATGCCCGCACGTATCTCGTCATAATAATTCGAGCGGTAGAAGTGATAGTTGTCGCCGGCAGGGTCGTTCATCGGAGAGAAAGGATCGGCCTGCATTTCCGCGATGACGGCCGGAGAGAGTTTCGCACGCAGTCTGTCAAGATAATCCTTATATGAAGAGAAAGTGAACTCGTCTTCGTTGGGAAGACCGTCGAGACCGACGTCCTGCAGCAGACGGGCATTANNGTGTCAAACGCATAAGTAAGCGAATTCTGACGCGAGACACGTCCCCAGTTGGTCTCGGCGATAAATTCGGAATTGCCGTCGACGGGCAGGCCGTTCTCATAGTTCTTCATGCCGTCTTTGAGAATATCCTCGCTGATCTCGCCGAAATTGAAATATAGATCGCCACCATCACGGTTTTTATTGTCCTCGTCGAGGAACGGGTCGAGAAGCCAGAACTGTATGTATTCGACATTGGAGGTCTCGAAATTGGTATTGTCCATCTTGCGCATGATACCGCCCCAGCGTTTCTCCGGATTCAGCAATGAACCGTCGGAGTCAATATTTTCGGCATCAAGGTTATACGGACCCCGCTCGCGGGGATAAAACGAGAGATTAAGAGTCTGGATCCAGTTCGCCTCGCCGTATGCGAGATCGCGGTAAGGGAAAAGTTCATTGACATAAACTTCCCTTATGTAAGGATTCGACATCTGGTGAGGGTCATTCTTGAGATAGCCCGGCAGCATGGTCGAATTGCGCTGCGTCCATGCACGGTCGATGTAATACCATGCGAGAAGCGCACGGTTCTTTCCGTAGGCCACGTCATTGGAAAGCGCGGCTTCCGGGAACAATGCGTCCGGTCCGCTCTCATAAGGCGTCGAGGCCAGGAACCATGAATAAGGTGATCGAAGATCGATACCGGTCTGCGTGGCTTCGAAATCATCGATGTAGCTTGAGCCACGGTTCGTGCCGCTCTTCTGTTTGTGAGGCACAAGCTGTGCGAATTCAGCATTGACGTTGAAAGTCGAGGGAGCCGTGGCGTTTATGGTCGGTATCTTGTTAAGGAGATTGGTCAGCCATGAAAAATCTTTGCGGTAACTCAGATTAAGACCCCACATCGTATTATTGATCACCTCGTCGCCGATATTCACTTTTTCCGTCAGAGCCTTCTCCGAGAAATGCAGGATCGTACCTCCGAGAGTGAAATCCTTGTTGAACTGATACTGCGCGTCAAGACCGAGGAGCGTCTTGCGCTGCATGGAGAACATCGACTGATTCTCCAGAGTGACGCTGACATTTGTGCCCGAGTCGATTATGCTCTGGTTCGTTATCGTCACGATACCCATGGAGTAATCGACCGTATAATCGGAGTTTTCCGTCAGCACCACACCGCCGGCCATGACCACTACCGACCCGCGCGGCACATTCATGGCATTCAGACGGATCGTAGCTCCGTTTGACGCCTGATACTCGCCGACGAGAGAATATTTATTCTTGTCGGCAAACTGACGTGCCACGACAAGAGTCGAATCGTAAAGTTCACGATAGACATACTGCTCGGCTATAGCAGGATCGCCAATCTTTCGCGCGAGATGCTCGCCGAAAGGCTCGGCGACAGGAAAGATGATCTTGCCGTTTGACGACTGCACCGTATATCCTTCGATATAATCGAAGAAACCGTCGGAATTGGATTCCTGGTTCGAATCTATACGGTCAAGATTCATCACCTGCAGAAGTGGCTGATTGGCAATTGATCCTACAGGAAGATAATTGATCTCGATACCCGTCGTGTCGCTGAGGAACTTGATGTTCATCTTGAAATTCTTGCTCTGCAGCTGATACGCCCCAAGCGAATATACATTCTTCATCATCAGGCGCCACATCGGCAGCTTGGGCGAGACCGTGGTGGAGCGCAGCATCTTCAGATAGAGAGACTCCGTCGTGGTGGTCACGTCGGAAGAGAACTCTCCCACCTGATAGACTTTACCGCCATAAGTATATTCATAAGCCACGGCGAGCACCTCGTCGGTATTAAGCGCCGATTTCAGAGATATGTAACCGAGATCTGAATTGAGAGTATATTCGCTTTCACGCAACAGGCGCGCGGACTCGACCTTCTCGAAATCGCGGCCACCCTCGATGCCGAACGCGCGAAGAGGTTCAAGAGCCTGTGTGACCGTATTGATATTTCTCGCTCCCGGATATTCGCTCTTTATCACCTCGAGAAGATTGTTCGACAGGTTGCTCGGGTTATTGAAACTCATATTGGGAGTCCAGTAGTCCGATGCCAGATTGCGGTTTTCGCCAAGATCCATGAATCCGACAAAATTTCGGGCTTCATTATAATTGCCGTTCTTGTTGGTGATCCAGACCTCGATACGCGTTATCTTCACACCTGACGAGACATGCGGCAAACGCTGGGCGAACTGGTCATAATTCTCATAAAAATACTGGGAGAGGAAGAAATGGCGGTTGGCATCGTAGTTGTCGGCCTTTATGCTGAATTTTGTGCTCTGCACACCGCCTTGCGTGCTCACGGTCTTGGATTCGGAATTCTGTTGCGAGACGAGTCCCGTGAGCGTGAGTTTGCCGAACTGGAGCTTTGCCTTCATACCGAAAAGCGCCGTACCGCCACGGATAAGACTCGATCCGGTGGTCATGCTGACGTTACCGGCCTCGATATTCTTTATGATCTCATCCTCCTTGCCCTCATATTGCAGCTTGAGGTTCTGGGAATCAAATGAGAAAGTCGCGTCGGTATTATAGTTCATGTTGAACTTCAGCTTGTCGCCTACCGATGCGTTGATCGTGGCCTGTATCTTCGAGTCGAAGTCGAAATAAGTCTTGCGGCGATTACGCAGAGAAAGAGCGGGATTTTCCGTCTTATTGCTCTTGACCCCCATTGAAAGCTGTATGGATCCCTGCGTCTGCAGCCGGACTCCTCCGGGGCCGAACACCTTCTCGAGAGGACCGAGCGAGAAATTCATGTCGAACACATTGAAAGGCTCCTTGTCCTTCTTCTCGAAAGTCTCGCGGTTGCGCTCATTGAAATATCCAAAAAGATCACGGCGCATCATCATGTTGTTGTATTCCTCGGCCGTCATCATGTAGGGTGTGACGATCTCGCGGTCGCCGATAAGCGTACGGAGCACGTACATGCCTGATTCGGGATCATACACTGCTTCGGTCTTGATATTGGAAGGAGTCCGCAGATCCACCGCATACTCGTTCTTGCCGAGATAGTCGTCGGCGGTAGAGGGTATGGTCGGCTGCACTCGTGCCGGTAATTCAAGAGTATCGGCGGCCATATAGGTCGGAGATTCCGGTTCGGAGGGAGGTGGCGGATTCAGTTCGCTCTTATAATACTGCGGTCTGGCCAAAACGGTGACCAGCAGCACCGAGACGAATACTGCCGCCAAAATAGAGAACTGGCTGCGTGTGAAATGCATAACAATAGGTTAGTCTACGTCGGTCAAAGCATCGTCAGAGACTGCTTTATAGCTTTTTCAGTGGAAAGTGAGGGATCGGCCGCAAAAAGTTTCTGCAACACCTTCTTGCACTGCGGGGCCGCGAAACCCAGCATGACAAGGGCCGCCAGCGCGTCATCGAATGACTCGTTGACAGACGTACTTGTGATCAATGCGCCGGATTCGATCTTTATTTTGTCTTTGAGATCGACTATTATACGCTGGGCCGTCTTGCCCCCTATTCCCTTGACACCTTTCAAGAGCTTTTCCTCGCCGTTGGCTATGGCGGATTCGAGCTGCGGCACTGTAAGGGCGGAAAGGATCAGGCGCGCGGTGTTTGGTCCCACCCCGCTCACACCGATAAGAAGTCTGAACAGCTCGCGGCTTCTTCGGTCGATAAACCCGTACAATACATGAGCGTCTTCGCGTATAGACTCATGAATGAAGAGTTTCACCTTTCCCCCGGGAGAAATGGCAGGATAGTCAATAAGCGTTATATTTACTTCGTAACCAAGTCCGTTGCAATCGATTACGGCGTAGGTCGGTGTTATTTCGGCAGGTATGCCCTGTATATAGTCAATCATACTGTAATAAACGGCATATCACACTATAAAATTATGTAAAATTACGATTGTATAAGCAAATCCCCGCATCCGCAACATTGCGACATCGCAACCGGGTCCATTGTTGGTTATTCCACGAAAATATATTATATTTGTCTGTTCTATATTAAAGTGGAGAAATGAAGCCTCTTCATATCATATATATTTTTATTCTGGTGTTTGCATCCTGTGCCATGTCCGGGTGTTCCCATAGCGAGCGTGTGAACACTTTCAACGAGATCGAGAACCGTATAGGCAATGATCCGAAAGCGGCAGTGCTGTTTGTCGACAGTCTTGCCGCAGACAGCACGTGGAGCGCAGGGATGTCAAAGGCCGAACGTGCCCGCTTCGACCTTCTGCGCGTCAAGTCGGCCGACAAGGCATACGTGTGTCACACCTCCGACTCACTGATCAGGACAGTATTTGAATACTATGAAAAGCATCGCGGCTCGGAACAATATCCGGAGGCCCTCTATTACGGAGGCCGTGTCTATTCCGACCTCGGCGACTCGCCAACCGCCCTCCGCTACTTCCAGCAGGCACTCGACGCACTTCCGGAAAAGGATGCCAATACAGGTTTGCGTTGCCGCATACTCAGCCAGACCGGAAGACTGCTGAATTCACTGCGCCTTTATGACAAAGCTATTCCGTATCTCGAAGAGGTCATCTCGCTGGAAAGCCGGGATACAGTGAGTAAAAATCTTGTATATAATATGGAATTGCTCGGAGCTGTGAATTTCCATGCCAGGAATTATGATACCGCCGAAAAACTGTTTACAGGAGCGCTGGAGATAGCTGAATCCCGATGGCTGGATCTTGTGGCAAGACAGAAGATGTATCTGGCCGCGGTTAAACGCGAAGAGGGTGACTATGAAACGGCCCTGTCGCTTATAAGAGGAATTCCAGAGACCATAAAGGATGATTATCTCACTACCGCCCTTGGTTGTGCGGCTAAAATTTATCTCTCGGCAGGCGATAAAGACACAGCCCGTATGTATGCGTCGCGTCTTGCGAATTTAGAAAACAGCAATAACCAGAAGGAAGGGTTTCATCTGCTGCTTTCTCCCGAGCTCATAGACAGACTTCCGGAGGATTCCGTTGTCCCGCTTGTACACAGATACAGGGATGTAGTTGAGAAATTCGTCAGTAAAAACGGTGATACGGGCGCGCTGATCCAGAATGCATATTATAACTACAGTCTGCATGAAAGGGAACGTGCCGAAAGCGACAGGGATAAGTTACACCTACAGCAGACAATAAGTATTATCCTTTGTGTTGCGGTGTTACTTCTGGGTGGGTTGTTTTATATGGCAGTCAGAAACAAAAATAACAAAATAAAATTGCACGAGGCTATAAGCGAACTCAAGACACTGAAAGGGCAACTCTTGCCTGCGACACTCAGCGACGGGATAAGGAATAGGGAAAAGGTCGATGCACGTCCATTATCCACACAGCGCCTTCAGGACGAATTGCGTCGGGAATGGCTTGATATCTATCACTCGATGGCGGATCTTCCTGCCGTCTCCGAACAGATCCTTATGTCGGATGCCTATAAGGAGATTGTGAGGCGGCTTGAAAATGGAAAAAATATTTCACCCCAAAGTCCTCTGTGGAGTGAGATTGGGAAAACAGTGAGAGACTGTTTTCCGGATTTCGAACACCGTTTGAGAATATTGATGGGGCGGAAACCGAAGAGAGACGAATACCGTACGGCCCTTCTCATAAAGTGTGGCATGACATCCTCCCAGACTGCCAGATTGTTCTCCGTGGTAAAATCAGCAATAAACTACAGACGCAAAAGTCTTGCCGGATCGCTTTTTGGAGTTGAAAAGGAAGTTCAAATTTTAGATTACATAATACGCATTCTATAAGCCTGTTACAAAGCTAATGCGGTTCAAATTTCGGTTCAAATAAAATTTTCAACCGAAGTTTGAACCGTATTTTTCTTTTAAATGGCCGCCAAATCTTAACTTTGTGGCGAACCAACAATTCATGTTATGAAAAATTTTTTACGAGCGCTTATTGCGTCAAGCATTTTTCTCGGAGCATCGACAAGTATGACAGCGGTCAGTTCCACTCAGATAGTGATAGGTCTACGTCCTACTGTTGTGATTCCCGGTTATGGTAATGATTATGATGAGGAAGGAGAGACTGGAGAGCGCCGTCCGGGCAAAAAACTGGAATGTACAATCGATTCACAGAATGGAGTCC
>DAAV01000064.1:0-8280 GCA_001701295.1 Bacteroidales bacterium H10 | reverse complement strand
GACGAGCCGGAGTTTATCGACGCGCTTTTCTCGCTAACCGGTGAATACCGCATCAGTCTCGACACTGCGGAAGTATCGTATATAGGATATATAATACTATGATCTATTACGAAATCATTGTTTATATCTATTATTAATCTTTAAAATATTACACCATGAAGAGATTTTTTCTAATTTTCACGCTTTTGTCAATATTGACAAAGCTGAATGTAAACGCAAGTGAACCAGCGATTACTGACGCCGCAAGTTCATTGTCTTCCAATAAAATTTCAGAAAGATATGCCGATGAGTTTTCCGGACGTATCTGTTTTGAAATAGAAACAACAGAAGCCGGGAATTATAATTTAAGTTTCTGGCAATGCGCCGCACGTAAAACCGATGGAACATTTCAGTCCTATGCACTGTCCGTTAACGGTCAAGATTACAAAACGCCTGTATCTCCTCAAGAATCAGGATGGTGTGCGCTTGCATATCCTAATGAGATCTACTTGATATATAATAGATCTTGATGGGAATACGTTAGAAAGAATAATTGATAGTCAGGATTTAGAAAGAGGCTGTTATGATTATTCCGTATATGCTTCCAAGAATGGAGTATATCTTGTTCGATGCAACATAAACGGACACATAGATGTGAAAAAAATATATGTTAAATAAATTATGTTAATTAAAGTATTATGAGAAAGTTTATACTATCTGCAATCAGCATTTCCTGTATTTCCTTATACAGTTTAGACTGTGCCGCCCAGACAGCAGCTCCGATTGAATACAGAGACGCAATGCTTGGCATAGATTGTGTATGGATGGCAACAGGACATGGACTTGTGCGGTATGACAAACAGACAGGAACTTCCGAGACATTCAGTTCGGATAAATACTCGGACATTACGGCCTTGGCCCTTTCTTCCGATGGCTCACTGTTTGTAGGATGTGGCAAAGGAGAGGGTGTGGCATCTTTCGCTGACGGCGAGTTTTCACAGATTGCACAACCGGAAGAACCTCTTCAGAATGTATCCGCAATGCTATACTGCAATGGCCTATGGGTCGGTTCTTCACAGTATCTCAACCTGCATGACGGGAATAAATGGCTGTCCTGGCAATGCCCGTATCCAACGTCATCATATTGTCAGTTTGACGCCCTTGCATACGATGACAGTTCGGCAACGCTCTGGTTCGGTATTGACGGCAACACACCTGACAAGAAATTAGGATCTGTAACATCCGAGGGAGAGATAAGTTATATCGACAAGGCCACTTATGACATTTATGACATATGTGTGCCGGAACCGGGTAAACTGCTTCTTGCTACAGAAGACGGCATGTACCAGTATATGGACGGTGGACTTTCCATGCTGGAACATCCTATAAGTTCCATACCTAAGAAATGCAATGTCGTAACGTCTCAAGACGATACAATATGGTTCGCGGCAGGCAATACACTTGTGAGAGGAACAGGCTATTCCTACCGTGCCTTTGAATGCAAAACAGACAATGATGCGGATTATATAACTTCCATCTTGCCTGACGGCGATGTCGTATGGGTGACGCTCGCCTATGGAGGTCTTTACAGATTCACAGGCGACTCTTTTGAACAGGCTTCGGGAGTGGACGCCGTAATCCCTGAAACAGAGTTGAACGAAAGCGATGTGTATTTTCTGGACGGCACTGTGAACCGTACACCCAGAAAAGGGGAAGTATATGTAAAAAATGGCAAAAAAGTGATAGCTTAACTTAAGTCACTAAGGATCATTGAA
Organism: Bacteroidales bacterium H10; assembly: GCA_001701295.1. Taxonomy (GTDB): domain Bacteria; phylum Bacteroidota; class Bacteroidia; order Bacteroidales; family Muribaculaceae; genus Lepagella. The sequence goes on along the minus strand of DAAV01000064.1, from coordinate 6,526 downwards.
GCCCGGCTACAGTCATCGAGACAGTAGACGGGCTTTATTGTCTCAGGTCATCAATTTGTAATCTTACCGGTTGTCCGTCAGGTTGTGTAAAAGAGAAATAATTGCTAATTTTGCGGTAAGTAACTGGTCGAAATTATTTTAATGTTTGTTCGAATAAAATTTTTAGAAGATTTTTCTTGAAGAAGAAGGAGTGTAGCGGGCTACACGACTGATGAATAGAGGAAAAGGCTCAAAGATTTTGCCGAAGAAACATTGAAATAATCACACCGTTTAGTATAAAATAATTTTGAACAGTTACTGATCTACAGGTTTATAATCCCGCGTCCGTCACCGGCCTACCCGACACAGTCTGCCGGCGCCCGTGGCGGACGCTTTTCATTCTTGATTCATGAAAACAGCTTTAATAACAGGTATCACCGGTCAGGACGGATCTTTTCTGGCCGAATTTCTTCTTGAAAAAGGTTATGACGTGCACGGCACGATCCGCCGTTCGTCGGTCGATTTCCGCGAGCGCATAGCGCATCTCGAAGGTCATCCCAATTTCCATCTGCATTATGCCGATCTGGGCGATTCGATGTCGATAATCCACGTTCTCAACAAGGTAAAACCCGACGAGGTATATAATCTCGCGGCTCAGAGCCACGTGCAGGTGAGCTTCGACTCTCCGGAATTCACCGCCGATGTCGACGCCACTGGAGTGCTCCGCATTCTCGAGGGCATAAGGCAATGCGGACTGACTGACACATGCCGCTTCTATCAGGCCTCGACTTCGGAGCTTTACGGAAAGGTCGAGGAAGTGCCGCAGAACGAGAACACTCCTTTCCATCCTTATTCCCCTTATGCCGTGGCGAAGCTCTACGGCTTCTGGATCGTCAAGGAGTACCGCGAGGCTTACGGCATGTACGCCTGCTCGGGCATTCTTTTCAATCATGAGAGCGAACGCCGGGGCGAGACTTTCGTGACACGCAAGATCACTCTGGCAGCCGCGCGCATCGCGCAGGGTAAACAGGAGAAGCTTTATCTCGGCAATCTCTCGTCACTGCGCGACTGGGGCTATGCCCGCGACTATGTGGAGTGCATGTGGCTGATCCTCCAGCAGGAGAAACCGGAGGATTTCGTGATCGCAACGGGCGAGCAGCATTCGGTGCGCGAGTTCTGCCTCTACGCTTTCCGTCGCGCCGGCATAGAACTGGTGTTCGAAGACGAGGGCGAGAACGAAAAGGGTATCGACCGCAAGACGGGCAAGGTCCTTATCGAGGTGTCGCCCGATTTCTACCGTCCGACCGATGTTGTGAATCTCTGGGGCGATCCCACTAAGGCCAAGGAGAAACTCGGCTGGGATCCGACGCGCAAGACTTCGTTCGAGGAACTTGTCAACATCATGGTCGACGCCGATATGGCCAAGGTGGCGGTGGAGCGTGCCGGCGAACATGTGCGCACCAACCTCGCCGAATATCTCGAGAAAGGTATCGTGAAATAACAGGCCAAGGATATGGAAAAGAATTCCAGGATATATGTGGCCGGCCACCGCGGCATGGTGGGCTCGGCTATCGTCCGCGAGCTGAAACGGCTGGGATACACCGACATCATAACCCGCACGCATCGTGAACTCGACCTCACGGACCAGCGCGCGGTAAATGATTTCTTCGAGGCCGAGAAACCGGAATATGTGTTTCTCGCAGCCGCTAAAGTGGGCGGAATCATCGCCAATTCCTCGGCGCTGGCGGATTTTATGTATGACAATATGATGCTGGAGATGAATGTCATCAACGCCGCGTGGAGAAACGGTTGCCGGAAACTGGAGTTTCTCGGATCTTCATGCATCTATCCGCGGATGGCTCCCCAGCCTATGCCTGAAAGCTGCCTGCTGACTTCCGAACTCGAGAAGACCAACGAGGCGTACGCCCTGGCCAAGATATCGGGACTGAAATATTGCGAGTATCTCAAAAGCCAGTATGGCACGGACTACATATCGGTGATGCCTACCAATCTCTACGGGCCGAACGACAATTATCACCCGGAACACAGCCAGGNNAGGCGAAGGAGGCCGGCAGCCGAAGCGTGGTCTGCTGGGGCGACGGAAGCCCTCTGCGCGAATTCCTCTATGTCGACGATCTTGCTAATCTCTGCGTGTTCCTGATGAACAATTACAGCGGCAACGAGACTGTCAACGCGGGCACCGGCAAGGAACTGACCATAAAGGAACTGACAGAGCTCGTGGCGTCGGTGGTGGGTTATGAAGGCGAGATCCTCTGGGACACCACCCGGCCGAACGGCACTCCGCGCAAGCTCCTCGACGTGTCGAAGGCCACTGCGCTCGGCTGGACATACCGCACTGAACTCGCCGACGGCATACGACTCGCTTATGAAGATTTTCTTACAAACCCAATGAGAGCCGAACGATGAAGATTATTTTGCTTTCAGGAGGTTCGGGCAAACGGCTCTGGCCTCTTTCGAATGACGCGCGTTCGAAACAGTTTCTGCGGCTTCTGACCGCTCCAGACGGATCGAAGGAATCGATGATCCAGCGCGTGGTGCGCCAGATCAGATCGGCCGGTCTGACTGACGACATTGTAGTGGCTACAGGTGCGGGCCAGAAGGATTCGATCCAGAACCAGCTCGGCGGGACGCTGTCGGTGGTGACGGAACCCTGCCGCCGCGACACTTTCCCGGCCATAGTGCTGGCATGTTCATATCTGGCCGACAAGGGAACTCCGATGGATGAGCCGGTCATCGTGATGCCGTGCGACTCATATACTGCCGACGCATATTTCGGCGTGATCGCCCGTATGAGCCGTGCCGTGGCCGACGGAGCGGCCGACCTGGTGCTCATGGGCATCGAGCCGACCTATCCTTCTGCCAAATATGGTTATATCGTGCCTGACCGCGGAGCGGCGGCGCCCGACGGAGCCATACCGGTGAAACGCTTCACGGAAAAACCCGATGTCGCGGGAGCGGAGAAGCTGATCGCGGAGGGCGCGCTCTGGAACGGCGGCGTGTTCGCTTTCAGACTCGGTTATCTGATGGATATAGCGGCAAGTGCGATGCCGGGCATGGATTTCCGTGCGATCCGCGATTCATATGGCGATCTTCCAAAGATCAGTTTCGACTATGAAGTGGTGGAAAAGGCCGAATCGGTTGCGGTGATCTCTTATGCCGGACAATGGAAAGATCTCGGCACATGGAACACTCTGACCGACGAGCTTGACAGCCATATATACGGAAATGTGCATGCGGAGAATTGCCGTGACACGTATGTGATCAACGAGCTTGAACTGCCGGTGGTATGCATCGGCACGGAAGGGCTTGTCGTGGCGGCGTCGCCCGACGGCGTGCTCGTGTCTGACAGAAAGCAGAGCGAGAATCTCAAGCATCTCGTCGACGGGATCGGACGGCGCCCGATGTATGAGGAACGCCGCTGGGGTGAATACAAGGTCATTGACGACATCGAGTTTCCCGACGGTTTCTGCGCTCTGACGAAGCAGCTGACCCTGCGTCCGGGCTGCGCCATAAGCTATCAGAAGCACAACTTCCGCAGCGAGGTGTGGACTTTCGTCAACGGAGAGGGTGAGATCGTGCTCGACGGTGTGCGCCGACATGTGGGACGCGGCGATGTCATCGACATACCCAAAGGACAGCTTCATGCCCTCCGCGCAATCACGCCGCTGACCTTTATCGAGGTGCAGCAGGGATCGGATCTCGTGGAGGAGGATATAGAACGTTTCGACTACGACTGGGACGCCTGATCCCGGTTCACCATAAGGCAAAAGAAGTTCCGGAGGCAGAGCGGGAAGGGAGAGTGCGTGAATTCGTCACGGCAGTGACGCGGCGCGGGGCGTCAAGCTCATGGAAGCATATATGCAGTCCTATCGCACGCGTCATCAACAGGTCATCGTGACAGCCGGCTATCGCACCGAACGATCCGTTCTGCCTCCTTTCGTATGAAAGATATTCGTCAAGACACGCCTGGTCGCGCTCGGTGTAGAGTCCGTCACGGATCACTCTGACCAGCGTGGCTATGATCATCGGCTTGGTGGCGACGTTGGTGTGGAAACCATAGCGTGTCGGCGCGCCGCGCGCTATCTCCTCCTCGCTCCGCGGACGGGCATAGAGATTGGCGTAAACATCGCGCAGGCGGTTGAGTATGAAATTCGACTGGTTGCCGTCGGTGTCGCGGTCGGGATCGCGCGTCTCGAGGGTGTTGCTCTCGATGACAAGAAGCGCATTGCCGTAATAGGCCGCGGCTTTGGCCGCACGCCATGCAAGCAGGTCGAAATCGGTGTGGCCGCGCCATTGCGCCACGACCTCCGGTCCACCTCCCGACGCCATCGGCGCACGGTCGAACACCACGATCACTGACCAGTCGGACTTTGACGATCTGCCCCCGACATCCACCACCGCCACATAGCGGTCGGAAATCATGCAGCCCGGATCTACGCCGGGCTGTTTCCATATCTGCCAGCCGCCTGAGCCGAGGGGTATGAAATCCACTTGGCGCAGCAACGCCCTGCGCTCGCGGTCGGACAGATATATACCTTCGGCATATCCCGCGCCGGTGACATCTATCTCGCCGCGTGCCGCCGGCGCCGTGCAGGCCGCACGCAATGCCTCGACACGGTAACGNNAGGACGAACGCCTCCACATCGTCGCTCGGATATTCGGAAGCCATGAGTCCGTGATCGGAGTATTTGGATCGTTCGGATATGTACCACGCCAAAGCCTCGAGCGTGGCACCTTTTTCCCACAGCCACCATAGATATGAGCCGGGCTGCTCACGATCGTTGGGCGCCGCTTCCGACCCGCGGCCAGACCAGAGACGCGACGCTAACCGCAACCGTTCCTCCTCGTCAAGAGGAAGGGAGTACTGGTCGATCTCATACCAGCTGACAAACATGGGCCTGAACTGTGACTGCCCACGACGAGCCGCCTCATATTCGCGGTGGAAGAAGTTGCCTGTGCCGTTGGCGGTGGATTCGTAGACAATCATGGTCATTGGCTGCAGCAATACTCCGGAACAGGCGGAACGCAGTATGTCTTCGGGAGTCTTGCCGAGGGTCTTGCGCCAGACTCCCACTTCGGAGCAGTGCACCAGGCTGTAGTCTCCCCCACGACAGGAATCTGGACGTTCGGCGGTGCCGACTTTTACCTTGCAGTTGCGCGCAGTGACGCGAAACATGGTGCGGCTCTTCCCCACCCATTCCACAAGTTTTCCGCCACGCGCTGCAGGTTCTCCTTCGTCGGCGAGCAGTTCCGCGGGATAACACCCGATCATGCGGTCGAACATATCTTTTATCTCCTCGCTTCCGACACATTGCTGGGCGATGATCAGCGAATTGAGGCCTTTACGATGGACGAGTTGCAGCCACGCCATGTATAGCTGCGAACAGGTGCTTCCGCCCCATTGTCTCGCCTTCAGCAGGATAAGGCGTATGGGGTGCCCGGCGAGTCTCATGGATTCGAGAGTCTCTACAAATTTACGTTGCGGACGGTTTAGGATAAAGAGCACATCGTCGCCCCCGCGCTTGTTCTTGATATAGGCACGCGTGGCGGCCCAATACGGAAAATCGTGCCGCATCCGCAACCGGTCGAACCGCGCGGCAAGCCGTTCGCGGTCTCTTTGCACGGGGGTGCGCCGCAATTGTCGCGCAAGATATGTGTCGGTGTCTCCGCAGGCGGCAAGTTCCTCCACTTCCCTCTCACACCGCATGGATTCGGGCAACCATGCCTCGGGAAGACCCTTCACGGCAAACAGGAATCTCCCGCCTGTGGAGCCTTCACCGCTGACAGGATCGAATTTTCTGGAATTTAACGCATTGCGGCGTTCATTCTCTTCAAGAATCTCGGCAATAGGGTCGGTCATAACGCTNNATAACGGTCATAGGTCATTATCGGGTACGGAGTGCTTTAAGATTACGTTCAAGACGGATACGCCGCCGGATGCGGTATATTATCACTTTGGCAGACTTGTCGGTGATGTAGAAGCGGGGAGCGGGCTCACAGACAACTTCATCGACTGCACGGGTCATGCAGAGACCGGGATCGGCCTCCATTTTGGCGCGGACACGACGAAAGAGTTCCTCATACATGGCACGCCGTTCAGCATACATGTTGTCGAGAAGAGCCGTATCTTCGCCACGCATCATGGCACCTATGACAATGGCGGCGCGCGTTTCGCTGACCCAGAAGCGGGAGGCAGGACNNCGCGCGGCCATGGCAAACATCTCTCCCAACGTTACGCCGCGTGATTCAGACAATATATCCATGAAATGCGCATAAAGTTCCCGGTCGCGCTGCCGGGTAAAATCTGACTTGCTCCCTTTCTTTTTCATTCAGTGGTCTTTTCAGGTGGTTAGACAGTGATATAAAATTCGCAATGGCGCCGTCACCGGGCATATACCGTCGGCAAAGATAGCACGATTGACTGCCGAATCCTTGCATCAAAATGCAAAATAAACTTAAACCGCCGTCAAATTCGGAGCAGCGCCAAATTCGGAACAGCGTCAAATTCGGAGCAGCGCCTTTCCAA
>DAAV01000147.1:499-21608 GCA_001701295.1 Bacteroidales bacterium H10 | reverse complement strand
ATCATATTATTTCATGCAGTTCATTTAGTTTATTTTAAAATGCTGAAAAAAATATTTGAAATTTATTAGTTTTTTAAAAATTTTTTTATATTTTTGCCTTGAAAAGTTAACATAAATCAATTTTTTTGATTTATAACTTTTCTCTTATTAAAATTATAGGGTTCTTTACATACAAAATGTTAATGGTGCTATCATCAAAAAATATCTTCAACATTCTTATGAAAGACTGAAATCTATCCGTAAAGTCTGATATATTTCATGGCGATAATAAAATAAGTGACATAAATTCTAATCATAATTTAAATTTAAAGAAATGAAAAAAATTTTACTTCTTTCAACGACACTTGCAGCAGCGTCCACAATGATGGGAGCGCCTCAGGCCAAGATGTATGAAAACGCCGCGTTCTGCGGAATTTCTCAGGATGGCCGTTATGCCGTCAGCAATCTCATGAATATGATGATGACTATTCATGATCTTACCACCGATGAGATGATCGCACTTTATTTTGATGAAGAAATGGGCTACAATGAATATATGCCGGGATTCGGCACATGTGTTGCAAACGACGGCTCGGTTGTTGGTAACGCGGTGATCTATCATTGGCCGGATGAGACTCATTATACTACTGAAGATATGGCCGTAATTTTTAAAGAAGGAGAAATCATACCTCTTCCCGTGCCTAATTCTGAATATGGCGGTACGGCCCATGCAGTCACTCCCGATGGAAAATATATCTGCGGAAATGTAGGTAACGATGCTTTCGGTTTTGAATACAGACAGTCAATGCAACTTCCGGCCTTGTGGACCCGAAATGAAGACGGCACATATGGAGAACCGGTGATTCTTCCGCATCCCGATAAAGATTTTCTCGGAGGAGTTCCTCAATATGTCACCGCTATCGCCATGAGTACGGACGGCAATACTATTGCCGGTCAGGTGGTAAACAGTTCGGGCTGGTATTATTATCCGATAGTCTATAATCGTAATGCTAATGGTGAGTGGAGTTATACGCTTCCAAATCTTGAACTTTTCTATACTAATCAGGATATTGTGATTCCTGAAAATCCGGGTGAATATCCTGATAAGGAAGACTTTGCTACAGATGAAGAAAAAGAGGCATATAATCAGGCACTTAAGGACTGGCAGGATGCCGGCGGTACAGATTGGTCCACATATCCTAATCTTGACGATTTTATGACAGATGAGGAAAAACAGGCCTACGAGGATGCCGTCAGGGAATATGAGATTAAGAAACAGGCTTATGATCAGGCGATCAATGAAGCTACAGAAGGTGCGATCTCTTTAGTATTCAATAATGTTATTCTTTCTCCGGACGGTAAGACATATGCAAGTACAGTAGCAGGTCTCGGCGGCGGTATACTTGGAGCTCCGAATAAAGTCAATGCAAAATATAATTCTCTGCGTGTATCTTCCAAAGAGACTGAAGAGGAATATGATACAGATACTCCTTATGTATTCAACCTTGAAGAGGGTACTTATAAGACATATCCTACAGAAACCGGTTTTCAGATCACATGTTCCGCTAACAGCGGCAAGTTCGTAGGCTTTTCCGGAAATGTAATGATAGGGGACATGAAAGCCTGTATCGTGGATACGGCAACCGGCATACAGTCTCTTGAAGACTATTTCGCAGTTAACGCTCCGGAACTTAAGACATGGATTGAAGACAATATGACACATGAGGTTGTCGTAGATATAGATGAAGATAATAATCCTATATATGGTGATATGGTTATAAGCGGCATACCTTTCTGTACTCCCGATATGACGACTATTACGAGCTATGCCTACAATGTATGGGATGGTCTCACATATGCTGATGGTGCCGTATTTACAGGTCTTCCTGAAGTATCAGGTGTCAAGGGTGTGTTTAATGATGACAAATCCGCTCTCAGTGTTTTCAAAGGCGGTATAATCAATGTTTCGGGTAATGCCGATATTGAAGTATTCTGCGCTGACGGCACAAGAGTGTTCAATGGGAAAGCCTCCAGTTCGCTCGAGACAGGACTCGGCAACGGCATTTATGTGGTACGTGCCAAGTTTGCCGACGGCAAGGTGATTGTACGCAAGGCTGCATTCTAAATTTTATCTTAAATATACGAGCGGACCGTTCATCTTCGAACGGTCCGCTTTATTTTTGCGTCAGGCTGCATTTCAAGAAACAGTCATGGCCTGAACTTGTCCGCGCCACACATAGTTATTGTTGTAGACAGACAATTATAGACAGACAAGGTTATGGATTGGAAAAAATATGTACATTGGGCAGTGAGGGTGCTTGATTATCTGGTGCCGGTGGCGATATCGGCGGGATTGGTCATATGGCTTTTTCACAAGGTGAATTTCCGGGATATAATCGCTGTGGCACGTGAAGAATGTGATTTTCTGTGGGTTGTGGTGATGATGGCTATAACGACCCTGTCGCATATGGTGCGCGGCATCCGGTGGGGTATCCAGCTGCGTGGCGCCGGCGTGCCGCGGATGAGCGTTACGAAAGAAAGTGTGTCTATATTCGGTGCATATGCATTGAATCTGGTATTTCCCCGCCTCGGCGAAGTGTGGAGATGCGTGTACATAAGCAGAAGCGAGAAAGTGCCGTTGTCGACAGTGGTAGGTACGGATATAGGCGACAGAGGATCGGATGCCGTGGTTGTCGTGGCATTGACATTTGTGGCGCTGGCAGTGGCGCATCCGGCCATTATGTCGTTTGTGACACATTATCAGGTGGGGCGCGATATAGCTCATGTGATCGATGACAAGCTCTTATGGCTCGGGATCGCGGCAATAGCAGGAATCTTCTGGTTTATATGTCATTATCTGCGTGAATATGAATGGGTGCGCAAGATGGACGGCAGTCTCGGCAAGGTATGGCAGGGATTCCGTGTCCTGTTCACTATGAGGGGGCGAGGCTGGTATGTGGTCCTCACAGCGGGAATATGGCTGTGTTACTATATGGAGACATATGTGATGTTTCAGGCTTTTCCTTTCACACGTGCTCTTGTGGAAGAACCGGGAAGCGCATATGGTCTGATTCCCGGACTTGTCGTATTTGTGTTCGGATCGTATTCGATGGCGATACCGAGCAACGGAGGACTGGGTCCATGGAATCTCGCTGTGATGTTCGCTCTCTCGTTGTATGGCATAAATGACACGGAAGGAGCTGCCTTCGCCATGGTGATGTGGAGTTTTCAGGCTGTCTGGCTGGTAGTGCAGGGATTGTTTTCTGCCGGTTATGTGATGTATAATGAAAAACATAGACCGATAACCGGGACAAAATAATCTTGAACCGGGACAGTCTATCTTAGTCTCAGCGTAGTGCCGGGACGGTCTTTGGCATCCGGATTCAGTTTGCGGAGAGAAGCCACGGTCATTCCGAAGCGTTGGGCGAGCGAATGGATTGATTCGCCTTCTCCTATAGTGGCTGTGGCCACTCCGGCGGGAGCCGACTCATGTTTGGGTTCGAGATATACTTCCTCCCAGGCCTTGATCTCTCCGTCGCGTCGCGCATCATTGTAGACCAGCAGTTTTTTCTTGTCAATACCGAATTCTTTGGCTATGGCCGCGTAATTGTCGCCCGGGAGTGCTATGACATAATGAAGGCTCCGGCTGCGACGCACCTTATGCGACGACAGGAGAGTGGAGCGTATGAAGTCGCTGTTTTCTTCAGAAAGACGTCCCGCCTCTGTGTCGAAAAGATAGAGGGCATAGCGTTCTATTATTGTTATGAGACGCGATGCATAGTTGGGGTCGGTGGCGTATCCGCATTCGCGCAATGTGACGGCCCATGCCTGATAGTCGGTCGGATCAAGATCGAAGAGAGGGGCATAACGTTTCCTGAGGAGAAAACGGGAATGGTCGGCGAAAGATTCAGCAGGAGTGGCATAGGCACGGAAACATTCGTCGGGCGCGTCGTCCGAACGTAGCAGAGTATCGCCTGTCCATCCGGAGTGGCATTTTATGCCGAAATGGTTGTTGCCGCGTGTGGCGAGCGTCGAACGGCCGGCAGCGGATTCGAGAAGACCCTGTGCGAGAGTGATGGAGGCAGGTATGGCGTAAGCTTTCTGCTGCTCCACGGCCATCGGCGAGTAGCGGTCGATATAGTCTTGATAGGCATCAGCGACAATAAGCGGGGATATAAACAGCAGGCAAAATATGAGAATGAATAAACGCATGACAGGGTAACGGGTCTAAAAATAAAGTTCGGGAGGAGGGAAACAGGGAAGTAAAATTAGGCATAAATTTTATTAAAGACAAGGTTATGGAGATAAAAAAAATAGAAACCGAGATAAAGGTGTGTGATTATGATGAGCTTCCGGATGATGACCGTGAGCTTGTTGATGCCGCGCGCGAGATGACATATACGAGTTACGCGCCTTATTCGAAATTCAATGTCGGGGCGGCCATACGCATGGAAGACGGCATTATCGTGCGGGGATCTAATCAGGAAAATGCCGCCTATCCGTCGGGGACATGCGCCGAGCGGACCGCCTGCTATCAGGCATCCGCGCTGCATCCGGGCAAGGCAATGAAAAAGATCGCAATTGCCGCAAGGACATCCTCCGGTTTTCAGGAAAAGCCAATAAGTCCGTGCGGCGCCTGCCGGCAGGCACTGGCCGAATATGAAAAGCTTTATGGGCCGATGGAAGTGCTGCTTTACGGACAGGACTGTGTATATGTGCTTCCGTCGGTAGCCTCTCTGCTTCCTTTGTGTTTTACAGAGTTTTGACGGACGGCAACCAATTGCGGTTTAAATTGTTTACTTATTAAATAATTACCCTCGGGGTATTTAAATTCATATTGCTATGGGAAGACTTTTACGCAGGATATCGGGAATAGCAGCGGTGGCGCTTGTGTCGCTGACAACGCTGACAGGATGTGTCGATACAGACGGAGACTGGTGGGGGGCGCCTCCTTACGGCTATACATACAATGATCCCCGTCTCGAGGGTTATTGGGCATTGGTGCAGTATAACAGCGATCCCGTATCGGTCGGAGATGCCAACTATATGTATTTCAACGGTGACGGTTACGGATATTATTATTATCTTGACAACGGATATCGCGAGCGTGAGCAGTTGCGCTACTGGAGCCAGCAGTCCAACAGCGGAGCATCGAACTATCAGATCAACATACAGTATCAGTACAGCAGTCCGCTGACTACGAGCTACTGGTTCACGCATGGCAACAATACCCTCTGGATGCAGTGGCAGACCGGAGGAGGCCGCGTACAGACATATGTCTATGACCGTATAGACCGTGCGCCCTGGTGATGATGATGTCGCAAAGAAAAACGCCATATGAAACTCACAGTTTCATATGGCGTTCTTTTTTATCGTCGAATATCTCGTCGATCACGAGAAAGATACCGGATTCTTCGACATCGCCGAATTCCCGGTTTACCGCCGTGCCGAACATCCGCATGGTAGGCGACAGGGCCATGTATGCGTTGACAAGGGGAGGGATCTTTCGTCCGTGCCGGCGGATGTAATGGTTGAGAATGCGGTAGTCTTCTTTATAGTCGCCGTTGTAGCGGGACTGTATTTCGTCGGACATTGCCCGGGTGGGAAGCTGCTCGATCGGAGTGACGAGATTGTCACGGTCTGGGAAGTGACGGTGCATGAAGCCGAGTATCATGTCACGGCAGTCGGAGCCGTAGTCGGGATACATAGTCACTTTTCCCAGAAGGTATTTTATCTGGGGATAGCGGACCACAAGCGCACCGAGTCCGTCCCATAGATTGTCGAGAGCGTATATTGAGGCGGGGCGTTTACCGGTGTTCTGATAATTGAGCACTACGAACGAACGTCCCAGTTCGATGGTGTGGGGAAGATATTCATTCAGAAACCTGTCGGAGAAACGGAACATATGGGACATTGCGATGTTTGGGACGCCCTCTTTCATAACGATGTCTTCGCCGAGAATGAACCGGTAGCCGCCGATAATCTCGCGGCTTTCAGGATTCCACACGATCATCTGGCGACAAGGGACAGGCTGCATGGTATCAAACTCGTCGATGTCGCATTCAAGACCGGTTCCGCCTCCGGCGTCGCGGAAAGCTATCTCGCGCAACCGGCCGATCTCGCGCATTGTGGCGGGAGCGTTAAAGGCATCGACGACGTAGATCTCGTTGTCTCCCTTGTTTGAACGGCGTAGCAGACGGTCGGGCGTCAGTTCGGCCTCGATAAATGACGGGTCTATTTTGTCAATGACGGGTCTCATAGGCGGGAATCACTCTTGGATCAGACGTTGAACCTGAAATGCATCACGTCGCCGTCCTGCACGATATATTCTTTTCCTTCGACTCCCATCTTGCCTGCCTCCTTGACGGCGGCTTCGGAGCCGAGTGTCACATAATCCTCATATTTTATGACTTCGGCACGTATGAAACCTTTCTCGAAGTCGGTGTGTATTATTCCTGCGGCCTGAGGTGCCTTTGTGCCGCGACGGAAAGTCCATGCACGCACTTCGTCGGCACCGGCCGTGAAGTATGTCTGCAGGTCGAGCAGGGCGTAGGCGGCACGGATAAGTCGGTTGACACCGCTCTCTTCGAGGCCCATTTCCTCAAGAAACTCGCGACGTTCCTCGTAGGTCTCGAGTTCTGCGATCTCGCTTTCGGTCTTTGCCGCGACGACAAGCAACTGGGATCCTTCATTCTTTATAGCCTCGCGGACCGCATCGACATATGCGTTGCCCGACACGGCACTGGCGTCATCTACATTGCAGACGTACATGACAGGCTTGTTGGTGAGCAGGAATAGCTCGCGCGCGAATTTCTGCTCCTCTTTGCCTTCGATCTCGACAGCTCGGGCCGGAAGTCCTTTCTCAAGAGCATCCTTGTAGGCCTGAAGCACTCCGAGCTGCATTTTCGCGGTCTTGTCGGCACCGGCTTTGGCCGCTTTCTCGGTCTTGGCGAGGCGGGATTCGACAGTCTTNNTCCTTGATCTGCAATTCGTAGTTGATCACTTCCATGTCGCGCACGGGATCGACGGTGGTATCGACATGCGTTATATTGTCATCGTCGAAGCAGCGCAGGACGTGAAGGATGGCATCGGTCTCGCGGATGTTGGCAAGAAACTTGTTGCCGAGACCTTCACCCTTGGAAGCTCCCTTCACGAGGCCGGCTATATCGACGATCTCGACAGTGGCCGGCACAATGGAGCGTGGATTGCAGAGCTCGACAAGACGCGTCAGGCGATCGTCGGGCACCGAGATGACTCCTACATTGGGCTCGATCGTGCAGAAAGGGAAATTGGCCGATTGTGCCTTTGCATTGCTGAGACAGTTGAAGAGAGTGGATTTTCCTACGTTAGGAAGGCCGACAATACCACATTTTAATGCCATATCAAATTAGTTTAAAGATGTAAAAGCCGCATATGTAAAAGCCGCGGGCTTTTACCACTTGACCCGGTGATGAGATAAAGATTGGTTAGGGGAGAGATTCAATGTGCAAATTTACTAAAAATTTTTCAAACGTGCCAACAGTGTGTCCGCGCTGTGTCTCCAATTGTAGGACTGACGTATGGAATCGGAGATCTTTTTCAGTTCGCTGCCCGAAGGGGGCGCCGACAGATTGCGCTCTATGAGCCGGCCGAGTGCGGCCGAGTCGGATATGTCGGCGAGATTGTCGCCAAAAAAACTGAAGTCGGTCATGGCTGTGGAATCGTGGCATATTACGGGAACACCGGCTGCTCCGGCCTCGATGGGGGGGATGCCGAATCCTTCTGCCAGCGAAGGGTAGACAAAAAGCTCGGCAGCGGCATACCACATTTTGAGTTCTTCATGCTCCACGGTGCCGAGTTGATGGATGTGACGCCGTGTGTCCTCAGGAAGCGAAATCAAGTAACGGTTAAATTCCGCTACGGGCAGTGTCGGCTGATTTATAAGCACGAGGTCATATCCCCGTGCCGCAAGACCGAGTCCGACATAAGCTTTAAGCAATGACAACTGGTTTTTGCGTGGCTCGATACGGCTGACATTAAGGATATATGGGCGTATGCCGCGGCTACGTACGAAGCTCAAGGCTCTTTCGCGGTCGATATCGAAGAAATCGGATGACACGGCATTCGGAGTTACGGTAATATCCGCTGGGGCGATATTGTAATGTAGCGCTATTCTTTCGCGTGAATATTCAGATACTGTAACGAGTATATCGGCATGATGGGCGGAATATCGGAATATTATGTCGCGCGACAGACGATAACCTAAGGGAAAATAAGATGGAAAATCACGAAACAGTATGTCGTGTAGAGTTACGACAGTACGGCAATTATGAATAGCTGGGGGGGTAAAATACTGAAAATGAGCAATATCTATATTGTGTTTGTTTATTATTGAAGGGAACTCCGATAGAACACGCGAGACACGATTATCGGATTTCAACGGTATATAGTTTATATTGTGGGCGCATCCGAATATTGAGCTTATTTTGTCAATATCATTTGCAGCGAAATAAAAGCTTATGTCTGGAGCAAGGTGCGGCAAGAGTGTATAAACACCTTTGATATAGGTATTTATGCCTTCGGTAGACGGATGGTCGAAACAATGTGCGTCTATTAATAAATTCACTTGTTTTTAAGTTCTGTAATTAAGAGTCTTGGCAGTGATGAAACTATGTTGGAGCATCGGCGGAGCTGTTTGCGGGGCTCTTGCACGATACGGTAAATGAATTCCATATGAGATCGGACCATCCAGGCGGGAGCACGTTTCTCGTCAAGTCCGCTATAGAACTTGAATGCCGCTCCTACGGCGATCATTATGCCGTGACGGAGGTGGGGGCGGAGGCGATGCATGAAATATTCCTGCTTGGGAGCACCGAGAGCTATCCAGATGATATCGGCTCCATCTTCAGAGATGGTTTTTGCTATGGCCGGATAATCGAAGTCCTCGACAGCGCGGAACGGCAGTTCTATAAATTGCATTCCGGAGACGTCGGGGTTGAGCGAGATAAGATTTTTCTGCAGGGAGTCGAGGACCGGTTGCTGGGTGCCGAGGAATATCATACGGTAGCGGCGCGATGAGATGATATCGCGGAATATTTCAGATCCACAGTATTGTGAATAACGCTTGCCATGTATCATACGGATGTAGAGGGGGACGTATGAAGAGTCGCAGATGGCGAACATTCCGGAGTTGACCACGTCGAGATATTCGGGGACACGGTTGGCTGTGTCAAGTATAACTCCGTCGGCGACAGAGATATAATCTGCGCCTGGTTTGCCGAGTCTCTGGTGGATGGCGGCGTGCACCGCGTTGCGGTCAAATTCGTAACGTATGTTGAAATATGTCTGCATTATAGATTATACTGAAGTTTTTGACAAATGGTTTGTTCTTGTGACAACACATTCTATCTAATTCCTTAACGACTGTAAGGAAATAATTATTTGAAAGGAATATTATTATCTGTCTTAAGGTTAAGTGATGTTTATTAATTATTTTATGTAAATTTATATACTTTTGTAACTATATGTATTGACGGTATCAAGACAATGTTAATATAATAAGTATTATTCTTATTGCGGTATTAACATAACACTTTTCTTTTATCACTTGGTTAACACTGTCACAGTCATAGGACTGTGACAGTGTTAATGTTAATGTGGATTTTGTGGGTTGGGTGGGTATTAAGGGATGTGGATTTTGGTGGTTTTGCCGTTTTGGACGCGTAGGTATAGGCCTGGAGCAGAAGGACGCTCTACGCGGATGCCTTGCAAGTTATAATAGATAGGGGTGTTGTCGTAAGATTCGGTTGAGATGGAGCTGATACCGGTCTCTATACCTGCATCGGTGAATATGGTAGACGTTTCTGTCGAATGGATACCGTCTTTGACCGACTTGGCGCGGATAAGGATCATACGGTTGGGATCAGTGGGTAAATTTACGTTATATGCAGTGTTGGCTTCGGCAACCTGGTTTGTCCAGNNTACTCTGGAGCCGCTTTGGCCGGTGCATTTTGTGTGGGGACGTTAGGACCTATGACTTCGCGAATATGGTTGCCGTCAAGATCATATTCATTAACGAGAAGATGAAGGTCTCCTATCTCGGATAATACTTCTATATGGTCGATTTTGTTGTCGGCATTGTAAATCTTGTTGATAAGAGGTGTGGGGGATAGTTGGCGGTAGAATGAGAGAGAATTAAAGGCCAGCCCACCTTCAGAAACATTAAAAGATATTGTAGGGCACTCCAATTCAATTCTATAGAACATATTGTCTTTAGGGTCAGCAATTGAAAATTCAAAAGATCTAGGAGTTGAATTAAGAGAAGGGTTTTCAATTTGTTGTACAATAGCATCGTCCATATTTTCTGATGGTGATACTTTTAAGCGGATACAGGAAATCTTATTTTTATCTCCTCCGCTTTTTAATGTAAGATTGCAAATTACTTTTGATATTTTATTGGGAATCGGTGAAAGATTATAAATTGTCGGGGTAGTTGGCATATAAGCTCCACAACGCAATTCATTCCAATTAGTACCTGTTATTCCGAAACATTCAGCTTTCCAATAAGAATTACCAAAAATATAGGTTGTTATAAGTTCAGTNNGGTTCTCCAGTTACTACCCAATTCCCATTGTTTATTCCGGAAATTGTGAAGGCGAGGGCTTCGGGCGCGGTTGTGTTGTCTTGAGCGAAAGACGCGATCGGTGTGATGGCCGTTATGGCCATTAAGATAGTGGTCAGGTATTTCATACGTGAAAATCAATAAAGTAGTTAACAATGCAAAAGTAACAAAATATCAGTTAATTGCAAAGCTTTGGAAAAATTCTTTGCAAATTAACTGATATTTTTTTGAGATATGAGATTCAGCGTCTTGGAAAGATGCTGCTCCGACGGTGGATGTTATCGGCGAGTGGGGAAGTTTAGCGGGAGGTGAGATCGTCGAGGAGGTGCTGCCATTTGCGGGAGATGACTGCGGTGGAGTATTCGCGGCGGAGTTTGGCGTTGGCTGCAGCTCCGAGTTTTGTTGCAAGGTCCGGCGAATCCCACAGTTTGCGGATCTCACGGCTTAGCGCCGAGGCATCACCGGGGGTGAAGAGCGCACCGATAGTATCGTTGCCTTTTCCGATTATCTCGGTGAATCCTCCATGGTCGGGAGCGACTGTCGCTTTGTTGTATTTGGCTGCCTCAAGGATAGCCATCGGGAAACCTTCATAACAGCGTGAAGCCATTATCACCAATCGAGAATTAAGATAAAAATCCTCCAGATCTTTACCTTTTACGTACCCGAGAAGATGGATATTCTCAGGTTTATCGGCTATTAAAGTTTCATCAGCCACTGCGCCGGCAAGTCTAAATTCAATATCAGGATTCTGACGAGCTGCCTCAATGATAAGGTCTATCCCCTTTTCTTTGGATATACGTCCGCAGAAAGCCACATAGTTACCATTACAATTCTTGGTCTGGAGATCATCAATATTTCCGCAATCAATATCCATAGGATTGGGGATCAAAATGAGACGATCCGAAGGATATCCGGCTTCAGTGAGTTTTTTTCGTTGGAAATCGGTGATACACGCGTAACGGTCGACACAATCCTTATAATGGCTGCGCAGACGCGCAACAGCATTACGCGCGGCATAACCGACGGATTTGAGCCTTGACTGTTCGCAGTTATAGCGTACGCATCCCCATTCATCGCCACGTTGCAGACATAATTCACAAGGCGCACCATCGCGCATAAAAAGTCCTGTGGGACAGATAAGCCGGAAATTATGGATGGTCATAACGACCGGAATTCCTGCCTTCTTACATTCTCTCAGGGCTGCCGGAGATATGAAAGGGTATAGATTGTGTACGTTTACTACATCGGGATGTTCGCGTTCTATAGCCTTGCGCATGGCTTTTATCCCCGAAGGAGACCAAAGTCCGGACAGAAAACCTCTTATTTTGCCAGAGATAGATTCGCGGGCTCCGGCTGTCGACATGCGGAGTTGTGCCACATCATGGCCGAGACCGGTAAAGATCATGGCCATCTTGTCGACTACGGCTTCCTCCCCGCTATATTTGCCATACTCGTTATGAACGAGAAGAATTTTCATAATATCGGATCAGTTATCCTTTACCTGATAGTCTATGATGCGTTTAAGTTCTTCGCGAGGGTCCTCCGATTTCATAAGACGCATCAACAGGGAGTTGTCAATAAAAACTATTTTATGATGGCCTTCTGAAGATCTCAAAGCCTCCAGATAGGCAGTCCGTTTAAAACTTGAGGTCGTGATAAAAAATCCGAGTTCGGCGAGACCGTTAGTTGCAGTCAGCTTACTTTTAAAAAGAATGAAGTCATTTTTGTCTATGGTATCAAGATGATTCTTGCACTCGATAAGAATATACTTACCGAATTTTGTGAGGAAAGGATCGTCTATTTCATTTCGTACAATCAGATCAACTTCATTCAAAGATTTGTCACGTGTTCGTTTGACAATTTCAGAGAATCCTATACTTTGGAAAAGGAGAGAGATAAAATCTTCGAATCTTGAACCTTTCAGATAAGTATTCTCCTCATCCTTCAGTTCAGAATACATGTTGATAAGTGCTGTGCTGATAGATTGGGGATTACTGTCCAATTGTTTGTAATATGGCAGGATGACATTCTTTAACTCTTCACCCCATTCATCATAATCGATCTTTTTGTCGGAGAATCCCAATACATTTCCATTCTGAAGGAGAGGGGTGAGTTCATCTAAATATTCGGGTATGAATTTCGATACAAACAGTATTTTCGCATACGGATTAATTTCAAGAATGCGTCGGGCGAGTGAGATTCCGTTGAAGTCATAGGCATCCATCCGAATGTCTATGACAGCCAGATTGTAGAATTTATTTTCTACATAATTAATGATTTCTTCTTTGGCTGAAGCATTCAGAACGTTAGACATCGGTATTACCGATTCTATGGTTTTTGCCAAAGCTATAGCCTGAGGCTTTTCGTCATCAATCACAAGAATCTTTCTCGTTACCATTTATAGGGAAATTTATAATGAATATTGTGGAAAAGCCCTCGCAATCACGTTTTAGAGATATTGTGCCACCGATATCCGAACATACATTTTTTGCGTGATACAGACCTATGCCAGAACCGGAAGTAGTTGTAAAACCAAAATCAAAAATTTTATCAATATTGTCATCCGGCACGCCACAACCTGTATCTTTTACAGCTATAACACAATTATTGTCGAGGATGTTTGCGTCAATGACAATTCTTTTATCTGTGGTGTTATCGCTTGTAAGGGAAGCATTAATTGCTTTCTTTGAGTTGATTATGAGGTTATGTATAAGTTGAAGGAGTGTCTGGAACGGTTGGTGTATGAGTCGCGAGTCATTGATGTCAAAATTAGTCTCAATTGAAATATTATCTGCGGCAAGGGAGGAGCGGACAAACACTTCGGTTGCTCTCATCAACTTTGATAGAGGGAATGGCTGATCGGGTCCGGAATGTATGATATCACCTAAGTTTCCAAGAGTGGCGTCAAGATGTCGGACAGAGGCCTTAAGGGATTCTGCGATTTCCGGAGCAATCTCATTCTCGATAAGACGAATTGTGGCAGATATATTTTGAATGGCGTTCCCGAGATCATGTCTTGCGAAATTCTCGATATAGTCCATATGCGAATTGTTTGATCTGATGACAGTTTGCAGAAGTCGTTCAAGAGATAGGATTCTGCTGCCCTGTTCATCTATTTTTTGAGCAAGCACAATTGGATTGAACTTTCGTGAGGGTTGATATGCATGGGATTTCTTTGCCATAAGTTCCGTTATCACATTATATGCAAAGATAGGTTTTTTAATTTGATAAAGCAAATCTACCAGATAACAAAAGGCAGATTTTAAATAATTGCAGCTATTTCTCCCAGGATGATATTTTTTTAATTGCTTTGGCGGGAATTCCCGCGATTATAAGGGCCGATCCTTCTATCGGGCGGTTGACTAATGAATTCCCTCCTATCACACAATTGTTTCCTACGGATCCTTTTTTAAGTATTGTGGTATTTGCGGCAATCCATACTTTATTGCCAATGCTAATAGGTGATGACGAATTCATCAGATTGCCTTCTACATCATATATTTTGTGGGCATCACTATCCATAACAAGAGTGTTCCAACTGAATTGTACATCGTGTCCAATAGTTATTTTATCAGAACATATAATGCTTGTTGTACCGGAAATGGCAAAATTAGATCCGACCTTAAGACAGCCTTCCGGTTTTACATGAATTATAGCACCCCGGCCAATATGTAAGTCTGCATTTATATGCCATTTACCTCCTTTCTCAATACATATTATGGTATGTGTGCCGTAGCAGTCCACAGCATCCGCTATGTGAAATCCAATATGCGAAGAATTGAAACGGGGAGATTCAAGAATCATGCCGCCACGATACATATTTTTAATACGTACGTTCGGTGCGAGCCGNNAGAGCCATACCGGTAATTTTATCGCCTGGGAGATAGGTAAATAGCGGAAGTTGAACCAAATTGTGCGAGGTGCGGAGATAAGGACAGAAAATATTTTTCTAATCATAGTTCGTTACTTGTTTTTACGTGTATCTCCAATTACTTTACATGGATTTCCGATAACTATCGAAAAATCAGGAATATTACCCTTGACTACTGCACCGGCGCCGATTATACAGTGTTCTCCAATGCTGGATCCAGGCAATATTATTGCTCCTGCCCCTATGAAAGAATTAGTGCCTATATTTACAGGCTTAAATGCAATCTTATTGNNTTTAAGGAAAGACCAGTCATGAGTAAGAATTATGACTTTTGTAGATATTACGGCACCTTTCCCTATAGTAAGGCCACCGGATCCGTCCAGATACGCATCTGCCTGAATATATTCGGGTCTTCCTGAAAAACACACACCTACAATTTCATGCGCTTTCATAATGATGGACATGTACAAATTTATGCTTATACATCTGGAAATGAAAGCAAAAATTTTGAGTAAATAAAATAAGATTCTTTTCATAATTTATTACATATAATTCCTCAAAGATATAATCTTGTTTCTTAACTGTTTAGGTAAGATAGCTAAAATCATAAAAGGAACAACTTTATAATTTCTGTGATTATATTTTAATGCAATCACACTTTCATGAAAAGTCTCTCTTATTTCTCCGTAACGAAGTGCGACAGACGCACGCATTTTATGCCATAACGATATATATTGCCTCAAACCAGGAATTGTGTTATAATTTGTCAACAATTCATTTAATCCGATACCTACAGGATCATTGTTATCCTGACTTCTTGGAGGTAGTTTTGAAAAATTATAACCTTCTCCCATGTTATAATATGCAAGAGGCAACTTAGTGTATGCGATCTTGTATTTACATGCAATTCTGGCCCATGTCAACAGGTCTTCACCAGATCTCACACCTACAGGAAATCCCCCGACACTCTCAAAGACCGCTTTTGTGGTCATGACACAACTTGACCATACGGGAGGATTTGATTGTGCGGCTACAGTGAAATAGTTGTCAAGTATACCGTCGCTACCCTTAAAAGAAAGTCCGTTAATGACGGTTGCAGACTGTTTGCCTGAATCGCCTACTTGTGTATAATTACCGGCAAATACATTACAGGAGGGATATTTTTTAGCAAGAGCAAGCATTGTCTCTAATAAAATGGGCATCCATTCATCATCTCCGTCGAGGAGGGCGATGTATTCGCCGCGGGCCTCTTCAATCCCTTTGTTTCTTGCTGCCGATACTCCGGCGTTTTTTTGGTGTACCAGACGGATGCGGGGATCGTTCAGCGACTCTACGACGGCAACGGAGTTGTCTGTGGATCCGTCATTGACTACGATAATTTCGTAATCGGTATATGTCTGCGCGAAGACGGAGCGCAGAGTGTTGGCGATCTGCTTTTCTTTGTTATATAATGGGATTACGACTGAAATCATTGGAATAAATTTTTTGTTGGCGGCGTCTCACGCGGAGGCGCGGAGAGCGCGGAGGGCGCGCGATGAGATATTTTTAGGGAGAAATTAAAAATTATTGACGATGCGTTTAAGTCCTTCTTTAATTGTTTGACGATTGAAATTTATGACAAATCCCAATTTCTTATCCGCAATACGTAGATATGTGAGAAGTTGTTTGTAGAAAACAGGATTATCTGTCTCTGTAGCTTTTAATTCGATAATTATCTCGTTTTCTACGATTATATCGGCTCTATAAGCAGTGTCAAGTTTAATCCCTTTATATATAAAAGGAATCTCAACTTCCGTTTTTGCATCAAGTCCTCGGATTTTTAATTCTCGGCTTAAGGCTGCTTGATAAGAATGTTCTAATAGACCGGGGCCGAGAATCTTATGAACTTCGATTGCGGCACCTATAATTTCACTGCCGAGTTCATTTAAATCCTTGTGATTCATATATTGATATTTCTTTGCGGAGCCTTTGCGTGCTTGGCGTCTTGGCGAGAGGGTGGCTGCCTGCGAGGCAGGCTTGGTGGGTCTCACGCGAAGGCGCAGAGAACGCAGAGGGGGCGCGGAGAGATTTTTATAGAGTTTTTTGCGGAGCCTTTGCGTGCTTGGCGTCTTGGCGAGAGGATTTGCCTGCGAAGTAGGCCTGGTGAGTCTCACGCAAAGGGGCGGAGGGCGCTGAGGTTATTTTGTTTTCAGCGTCTCGGAGAAACGCTGTTCAGACTAATCTGCGGGGAGGTGGCGGCGGATGGCGGCGATTATGTCTTCCTGAAGAATTTCGAGTTCCAGCAATTCATCATCTTTTAAGTTGTCGGACTTGAAATTGTCAAGGGCATTTTTAATATTTTCCGCCATATATCTGCAAGCTTCCAATTCGTAACGCTGGCTGCATGATGTAAGATGTTGTCTGGCCCGATTCCATTCGGTTTCAATCTTTCTGATATCTGATGATATCACAGCCTCAGCCAAGCGCCTGACGATATCGGACGTATGTTGATCCGGCTCATAAGGATCCTTGACGCCATACCCGATAAAATTACAGAAAGAGTCAGGAGAAAATGCTTCCCAATGATCTATGCCGGAATTCTCGGTTTTCAATCTTGACACCCGGCTCCGGGCTTCGGACTCGCGAGCCGGTTTAAAAACAAGACAAAAATGCATGTCTATCACACAACAGTCACCTGCATCTATCAACAGATCACGGGTATGCTTTTCTTTACCGATAAGTTCCGTAGTGCTCAGGTTGCTTATATTGTCGTAGTTCATACGCAATTCGGCAAGCATAAGCCTTGTGCGGGATATGCGGTTGTTGTGTCTGTCGCAGACTCCGATTACGGCATCGCAGGTTTTATCATTGTCGCCGGGGCGTGAGCGTTCATAGGCATCCATATCGAGAGCCGGAATTTCAGTCGAGGCGAAATATCCTTTTCTGGGACAGTCCCGTTCGGAGAGAATACATAAATCACTCGCAAAACCTTTTCTTGCAAGTGAATGATTTAATATTATTTCAGGATAATGCCGTAGCGTACCGTCAGTCGCCATAATCCTTTATACGTTCGAGCGCGATGTTGAAAGAGCGGAATATATCTTCGATGTCCGATCCGAGATTCTTATATGTGTAACGTAAGGAATCAGGATCTTTTTCCGCCTGATAGAAGCGCGTGGCGGCAAGTGTGCCTTGAGCTGAAGATATGGAGCGTATGGCGGCGATCATGTCCGGATTGTGACTTGCAAGCATCACCTTGCAGCCGACTTCCTTGTTGAGGAGTACAAGAACACGTGCGAATTCGACAATCCACTGCGGATGCAGATGTGCCTCTGGTTCATCGATTATCAGAATAGAGTTTTCGGTAAGATATCCGTTTTCTATAAGCCGCAGCATATATGCGAAAGTCTTGAGGCCGGTTGCCGCCTCATAGACGGGTATGTAGAGATTGTCCTCTTTCCGGCGATAGCGTAGTTCGGGACTGATTTCATCAGTATCGACCACAATATCACCGCCTATGATTTTTTTGATACGCAGGGCGAGTTTGCGCGCCGACTCGGGCATTGGCTGGCGCGGATTAGCCATGGCATCCTTAAGCTTTTCCCAGATATTGTTGTCCCATGAGAAATAGTTTGACAAAGCCATGGGTGTGTCGACGTATACGGCATTGTGGAGTTCAAGCGGGACAAGGAATCTGTCTTTGGAAACGAGATCTCGTCCGTTTTCATTGAGACCGATTTCTTCAGGAAGATTCCCGGAAAGATCCATTTCTTCCTTGATGAAGTCGAACAACAGAGACAGAATGCGATCCTGTTTCGCTTTCTCGGATTTTCCCGACAGTGCGACTGCATTTTTGATAACAAGATCGCAATAATCATCTATAAAACCGTTGACATTCGAATCTTCCTGCCCCAAGGTTTTCTTGAGCCAGTCTATATAATCCGGATTATGCAGATGAAGTTCAAGGTCATCTATGAGGAGCGGTCTGAACTGTTCAACCTTGTCTTCGAACGCACTGAGAAGTCTTGAATATTCCGTTGAGTTATCTGTGAAAATAGAATCAATGCCTTTTTTCAATACGGATTCTGAAATAGGTCTTAACCGCGAGGCTTTCTGCGAATTTTCGGAATCGAGATTGCCGAGAATTCGCCTCATGCGGTTGATCTGCTGGTTGAATGACTGTGTAAGTTTTCTGTCTACCAAGGAGTTGAACTCGTTGGAATAGTTGATCAGAGCGTAGAGCCATCGGGCGATGGTGGATTTGCCGCAACCGTTGCATCCGGCAATCACGGTAATACCGTCCAATTCGATCTCGGCACGGGAGATTGAATGGTAATTATTGAGAGTGAAGCGGTATTGATTCATGAATGGTCAGGCTATATCGTTATAACGGCGGGACGGATGATTTGTTGTCGGGTTCACGCGGAGGGACGTGGCCTGCGAAGCAGGGTTGGTTTGTCTCACGCTGAGGCGCAGAGAGCGCAAAGGGGACGCAGAGGGATATTTTAACACTTGTCGCTTTGCGGCTTTATAAGTGTTATGACAGTGTTGATAATGTTATACAGGAACTTTTGAGCTACGAATAGATTGAGATAACACTCGTTATCATGTTGATAACACTTCCGTTTCTTTTGTATGATTTCTTTATTGTAAGAATATCGATGTTTATGGGTTTAATGGCCGATAGACGTCAGATAGCAGCTTTCTGTTCAAAGAGATATGAGGGGGTAGCTATCAGCATTGTATTGTTACCCAAAAGCTTGATGCCGCTTTCCTCATAGGTCTTCAATGTGTCATTCTGGCTTAAAGTAAATGCCCCGAACGGTTCTGTTGCCTCATGTTCCGGGATAGAATCGACGAAATATAATCTCCGTTTATTCGGGTCAATTAGATCAAGAGATGAGAGTCTGTCAAGTGTATCTTTCATCTGGCTGTATGCCTTGAATGCATACCCTTCGATATTGTCATAATCGCAATATTTCATCTCAAGAAACAACGTCCATGGCTTATTGACATCAGAAAGGGCGTGAAACATACATTCACAATTCTGTATTCCCTTGATAAAATGTGGATAATGTTCAAAATTGACCCCTATATATTCTAAATGACAGTTCTTGTTGTGTTTGAGATGAAACGAGTCAATGTCGTCAAACGGACTTTCTGACATTTCTACGCCGCGCTTGCTGTCGGTTCTGTCAGTATAGTCCGCAACATAACAGTCTCCTGAAAAGTGGATCGAACCTTTGAAATATTCTTCCGGCACAGCCATATATCAGTCGATAAAATTGAGCAGATTGCGGAAATCCACCATAACATTCTTCATGATGCGGTCAAAGTAATTGTCACGTATAAGGCCGCGTTCATCCTGAATTGTAGTCCCGTTGCGGATGGTGCCGTCGGCAAGTTCCCATACAGAGACTTTCTTAGGCTCTATCCATGATGACTGTGATATATCGACGATGCTTTTTACAGTCTCCCCATCAGCTTCAGCCGCCAGCGACGCAAGCATACAGTTGTTGAGGGCATACAGTATGTAAGGACTGTGTGTTGTTATGAGAAGATTGTCGCGAGTGTGGTTGATGCGAGAAAGAAGATAATAAAGCAACCTGACCTGTGTGGTAGGAAAGAGGTTGAGTTCCGGTTCTTCGATTACGATGTTGGAAAATGTAGCGTGTGAGAATGTTTCCATCAGCTCCCGGTATTGTTCCACATCTTCTGAAATTTTATCGAATGTGCCTGATTCCATTCCTAATTGCAATGTGTCGGCAATTATGTTTACAGCGTTTTTGATGTCCGCGTTATCCTTGGCGAGTTCAAGAAGATGATTTTTCCCGGTTCTCTGTGCCATGAAACGAGCAATGACGGCCTCACGTATTTCTCTTCGCTGTTCGGCCGACCGGTCTTCGTCGTGGGAGTAGATCCAGTCCGTAAGATAATCAGTCATCACGCACAATGGTGTGACAGACTGCAGTCCGCTTGCTACCTGAGAGAGTTGGAAAGAGTTACCTGTAGATTTGTCTGTGATCAGATCGCGCTTGCCGGCGGGATCATATCTGTATGTCTGATTGAGATCAAGGATTTCGACTTCAATGTCTCCCTGATATTTATCTCTGACCGACTGCCATTCATCGATAAAATCAAGTATATAATTTGCAGGCATTTTGGTCGAGAATATTCCCGGCACGGAGATAATATTTCTTTCGGCTGGAATATAAGAGTTCTTGGAAAGAGGAAACGTGCCGAAGTCTTCCAGAGTATCTACAGTCAATGAGCCATTATCAAGTTTTATGGAGAGTGCGCTTCCGGTATATCTGAATCCGGAGGATTCTGACAGATATCCCTCCATATTGTGATAATCAATCAGCTGCTTTTGCATAAATGACTGGTCTATATGACTCGTCATCTGTCGTTTCACGCAGTCTTTTTCAAGCCACTGGCAGAAGCTTACTATTTTGGCTATGGTGCTTTTGCCCGAGCCTTGTGGGCCGATGAACACATTGATTTTGTTGAGGTCTATGTCAATGTTTTTTAACGGACCGATATTTGATATGCAGATGTGAGGCATTTAGATTTGATTTTTATCTGTACTTCACTCGGCAATCACGGTAATACCGTCCAATTCGATCTCGGCATGGGAGATTGAATGGTAATTGTTGAGAGTGAAGCGGTATTGATTCATG
>DAAV01000147.1:0-440 GCA_001701295.1 Bacteroidales bacterium H10 | reverse complement strand
TGTCTCACGCTGAGGCGCAGAGTGGACGCGGAGATTATTTTGGAGAACTCAATCTTCGGCATTAGAGTTTTCTTTACTATTATTTAACGCTTGAAGCATATTTCGTTCTTTACGCTCAAGTTTCTTAATGCTTTCGGCTGTGGGAAGATCCTCAGGCATTGTCCCTCCTAATTCATGTATTGTTTTTCTTACTTTGGCTCCTACTTGATGGTGGATCTTATTGGCGTTTTCTTTTCCTTTAATTCCTTCTCTACGTAATTTATCTTCTGTTTGAGTAGCACGAAATAGATTTGCAGCTAATTCTGTACTTCCCATATGGTCTAATATGTTCTGATTTCTTGACAGACCTTTTCTTTTTGAATATCTCTATTATCTAATCCACCATATAAACCCTTATAACCGTGATTTTGGAAAATAGCATAATCAATTGGAGTCTTTAC
>DAAV01000127.1:11733-12426 GCA_001701295.1 Bacteroidales bacterium H10 | reverse complement strand
GTTATCGTGCGCGAACCGTCGGCGCCCACCGAGATCTCCACAAAGAGAGTGTCGTCGGGAAGAAAGGTGTCGACATTCTCCGGCCATTCCATAAGACAGAGCGCGTTCGAGTCGAAATATTCGTCGAGACCGAGGTCAAGGGCCTGTGCGTCATCGTCTATGCGGTAGAAGTCAAAATGATAGACCGGACTGTCTGCGGCATCGCGATACTCGTTTATTATGCTGAAGGTGGGAGAGGATACGTCGTCCGAAACCCCGAGCGCCCTGCAGAGCGCGCTTGTGAAAGTCGTTTTCCCGGCCCCCATCGGCGCGCGGAACGCTATATGGCGGCTGTCGCCTATGGCGTCCAGAAACTCTCGGGCCGCACGGTCGATATCATTCTCCGTAGTTATCGTTATCTTCATGATGTCATAAATTTCATCTTGAAGTGCAAATTTAGCGATTTTTTGATTAAATTGGCCCTTTAAAGCGAATAATAGACGTTTTAATACTGAAATAACTCAAAAATCATATAAAAGACAATGGGAAAAGTCATGATCATCGGCGCCGGAGGCGTGGGTACTGTCGTAGCCCACAAGTGCGCCCAGCATCCTGAGGTATTCAGCGAGATAGTGCTCGCCTCGCGTACAAAATCAAAATGTGACGATATCGCCGCCAAAGTAGAGGCAAAGACCGGCACGCATATTGTCACCG
>DAAV01000127.1:11460-11654 GCA_001701295.1 Bacteroidales bacterium H10 | reverse complement strand
CTCGAATGCGGCGTCAACTATCTCGATACCGCCAACTACGAGCCGAAAGATGAGGCCCATTTCGAATATTCATGGCAGTGGGCGTTCCGCGAGCGCTTCGAGAAAGCGGGTCTGACCGCGATACTCGGCTGCGGTTTTGACCCGGGCGTGTCGGCCATTTTCGTGGCTTACGCCGCCAAACACCACTTCTCGGA
>DAAV01000127.1:231-11421 GCA_001701295.1 Bacteroidales bacterium H10 | reverse complement strand
AAATCAATATCCGCGAGATCACCCAGAAAGGCAAATACTGGTCGGACGGCAAATGGGTGGAGACCGAGAATCTCGAAGTGCACCAGCCGCTTACCTATCCCAATATCGGCGAACGCGAGAGCTATCTGCTCTACCATGAGGAGCTTGAAAGTCTCGTCATCAATTTCCCGACAATCCGCCGCGCACGTTTCTGGATGACATTCGGTCAGGAATATCTGACACACCTCCGCGTAATCCAGGATATAGGCATGGCGCGTATCGATCCTGTGATGTATAACGGCCAGGAGATCATTCCGATCCAGTTCCTCAAGGCTGTTCTGCCCGATCCCGGTTCACTCGGAGAGAACTACACGGGCGAGACCTCTATCGGCTGCCGAATCTCCGGTCTTGACAAAGAGGGGAAGGAATCGACATATTACATCTACAACAACTGCTCGCACCAGGCCGCATATCAGGAGACCGGCGCGCAGGCCGTAAGCTACACCACAGGCGTTCCCGCCATGGTCGGCGCCATGATGTTCATGACCGGCAAGTGGGTAATGCCCGGAGTGCACAATGTCGAGGAATTCGATCCGGATCCGTTCCTCGCCACACTCGCCGAGAACGGACTTCCCTGGAATGTGATCGTCGACGGCGATCTTGAGTTCAATGACTGATTATCCGGCTAACCTACTGACACGATTATGAAACTTCTTGCAATATCATTGGGGCTGGCAGGTGTGACCGCACTCGCGGCCACAATGCCGATGCCCGGCTCGATCTCGACATCGGGACAATCCACCCTGATCGGTACTGGTCACGGCACTGTGGCTGTCACTCCGATCACTCCCGACATCTTCAAAGTGTCGCGTATCCCTTACGGAGAGAAAAAATTCAGTTTTCCCCGTTCGCAGGCATCCGTGCTGTCTCCCTCTTCGGAAGGCGTCACCTGGTTTGCTTCCCCGACAGAAGTCACGTTCCGTTCGGCCTCGACGATTGTCAAGGTCAACCGCCTCACCGGACGCACGATCTTTCTTAACGCCGAAGGTGACACCATCCTTTCGGAAGCCGGAGGCGTGGACAACAGCGGCGATCTGAAGCGTGTGTCCCTACGCAACGGGATTGCCCAGAATCTGTACGGAGGCGGCGAACGCGGGCATTCACTTCGTCTGAACGGTGACACGCTTGTCATGTTCAACCGTCAGAACTACGGCTATGTGGCTGGCGATCCCCGTATCTCGCAGATGGGTATCACTGTGCCCTGGTTCGTTTCCGACGCCGGCTACGGCGTACTGTTCGACGACTACAACCGCGCCTCGCTCTCGCTTGGCAAGGACTNNAAACTCCCAAACCGCTTTCCTATTACTTTGTCAACGGCGAGGGCTCACTTGCGGGCGCGACTTCACGCTATACCGAACTGACCGGACGCCAGCAGCTCCCTCCCTTCTGGGCGCTGGGCTATATCACTTCGCGCTATGGCTATCACAACGAGCAGGAGGCCCTTGGCGCTATAGATTCGCTCAAACAGCGTGATTATCCCGTCGACGGAATCGTGTTCGACCTCTACTGGTATGGCAAGGAGACCGACATGGGACGCCTTGAANNAGCATGCTTGACTCCCTCAACCGCATGGGAGTGCATACCGTCCTCATCAACCAGCCTTATATCAACAAGATCGGTGCGATAGACAACTACAATATGCTGAGCGAGGCCGGAATGCTTGTCAAGGACTCTGCGGGCAATACCCATGACGTCACTACATGGGTAGGCGATGCAGGAATGTTCGACATGTCAAATCCCGCCACACGCGCGTGGCTGTGGAACCGCCTCAAAGGTCTGACCGAGGATGGCGTTTCGGGATGGTGGGGCGATCTCGGCGAACCCGAGGTGCATCCTCTGACCATAATGCATGCCAACGGCGAGACTGCGTCGCAATATCATAACGTATACGGCAACGAATGGTCCAAGACCATCTATGATGGTCTGAGATCCGATTTCCCCGACATGCGTCCCCTTCTTATGATGCGTGGAGGCACGGCCGGGCTGCAGCGTTACAGTGTATTCCCCTGGACCACAGATGTGTCGCGCAGCTGGGGCGGTTTTGTGCCTCAGGTGGCGCTCATGCTCAATTCGGGACTTTNNGGGTTCCGATGTGGGCGGTTTTGCGGTTGATCCCGCCGAGCCTTATCAGCCTGAACTTTATGTGAGGTGGCTGCAGATGGGCACGTTCTCGCCGATGTTGCGCACACATGCACAGCTGAAGCCGGAACCTTACCACTATCCGCAGCACGACGCCATAATCAAAGATTTCATAAAGCAGCGCTACCAGTGGCTTCCCTACAACTATACCCTTGCCTATGAGAATACTGTCGAGGGTCTGCCTCTGGCACGTCCTGTCAACTTCCATTCGGAAGGGGGTACGGTCGATGCGAACGTGACCGATGAATATCTCTGGGGATCGGAAGTGCTTGTGGCGCCGGTATTCAAGAAAGGCGCCCGCAGCCGCAAAGTCTATTTCCCGGCAGGAGACACCTGGATCAACTGGAACAAGCCCTCGCAGACCTTCGCCGGAGGCACTACGGCCACTGTAGCCGCACCTCTCGAGGAGATGCCGATGTTCGTAAAGGCCGGAAGCTTTATCCCGCAATATATGCGTCCGATAGAGAATGTCAGCCAGTATGATCCGATGTTCCTGACGGTCAAATATTTCCCGTCGAAAGAATCGTCATCGTTCACCGTGTTCGACGACAACCGGCTCAGTCCGACATCTCTTTCAGACGGCCAGTATCAGCTGACTACCTTCACCGCTGTTCCGCAGGGACGCAAGCTTGAGATCGACATAGAGTCGGAAGGTTCCTATAAGGAGATGCCCGAAGGCCGTATGATCACGCTTGAGATTCCCGGCATAGCGCGTCCCGCGCGGGTGACGGTCGGCGGAGAGAGGCTGACGGAGGTTTCCACGCCTAAGGCGATCCGCAATTCGGCGTGGTGTTACAACGCGGCGACCCGTACGCTGACTATCGGTTTCGGTTACGCCTACAAGCCTCTGAAACTCGTCATCGATTGATCCGACCACACCCTCGTGAACAGGAGTGGGATGCGAGTCGTAAATTTTTGAGGAAACACATATTGACAAATTATCAACACCTTCCATCATACAGGCGTAATGATGGAAGGTGTTGATTTATAAGAAGTGTTACGGTATTGTTATTTTACTACGACCTTGCAGCTTTTGCCGCCGGAAATCTTGATATAGATACCGTTTGACGGATTGTCTACGCGTATGCCCTGAAGAGTGTAATATATGGCGGCGGTGTCCGGTTTATCCTCGATTATTCCATCGACTCCCGAAGGATCGTCTGTTATTAACACATTGTCAATGGCGGCATATTTTGCAAAACGGTCGCGGTAGTACCAGCGTATCTGAGCTTTATGCCCGGCGGCGTACTGGCTAATGTCAATCTTCTGCGATCCGTCAGTATCCTCTTTGAAACTGTACGCTGTTTCCCAGGTCTCGCCGCCGTCGGTTGAAACCTGAAGATCAAGAGCGCAAAGTGACAGCATGCGTGGCGAAGTATAAAACAGATCGAACATAACTGCGATTTCATCGGTGTTCGTACAGTCGATTGTCGGGGTGACAAGCATTCCGCACATGTCCGCACCCGGGATTACTTCGCTTGAGATCGAGGCAAACTCACCACTGAATGCTGCAGGTACGTCTATGCCGTACCAGTTGTCGAATCTCCACAGGTAAACTGATTTGACGGCATCGAAGCCTTTTTCTACGCTCCATCCGGCCGGCAGATGGCCTCCGTCGAAATTCTCGACCAAAGGAAGAGCATGAGTCGCAGGCTCTCCGGCATCAATGTATGCCGGAAGCGAGCGCGTACCGTC
Organism: Bacteroidales bacterium H10; assembly: GCA_001701295.1. Classification (GTDB taxonomy): domain Bacteria; phylum Bacteroidota; class Bacteroidia; order Bacteroidales; family Muribaculaceae; genus Lepagella. The sequence goes on along the minus strand of DAAV01000127.1, from coordinate 7,548 downwards.
GGCATAGACGGCATGCACGCTGTATCTGCATTTTTCATTCAGCTTCCCGTCAAGCGGCAGTGTCATTTCAGTTGTTGATTCCTTAAGCTTTTCGTTGCCACGGTATACGTCATAACCTGTCGGCGATGAAGGCCCGGCCGGCTTGTCCCACAGCAGAGTGCCGTTTTCCACACGGACATTTTCAGGCGGATAAGATGTGCCGCAGGCTACGGTCACCCGAGCCGGATCGGAGGTGCCGAGAGGATTGGCATATTCCGCGATGACTTCATAACTGTATACTCCCTTGTAAAGACCGGTCTGCCCCATGCCGGTTTCCTCAAGTTCATACCCTATGCGTGCGCCGTCACCAAAAACGTTATAATATATCGGATCGCGCCCGTCCGGTTTATTCCATGACAATGATATGTCATATCTGCCGGTGTCCTCATGGAAAGTGACATCGGCCCGCAGGTCTGCCGGGGCAGGCACAGGTTCGTCGGAAATAGTATATTCAGTCTTTGCGCTTTCGAACATTTCATATGCCGCGATATCCATAACGCACACTTCGTATTCATAAGTGCCTGCTGCTTTCTGTTCGGTATCGCGCCAGAAACGACGTCCAAGTTCGTCTGTCACCTGTTCGCCGTCACGGAAAACTATGAAATAATATCCTTCGGTAGCCTCCGGAGTGCGGGCGGGATTGTGTCTGGCCACCTGACCTGATGATTCGCCGGTTTCAGATATACTTGAGAAGCAGATGTCATCTATGGCCCATATGCCGTAAAGACTTTCTTCCTCACTGCTGAGCGCCTGGAATGCTACGAGGGTATTTTCGTCAGTGGTCTCGCCAAGAAAGAGTGATACCTGTTGCATCACATCGCATTGGTCAAGATCGTGACGGCCGTCCCACAGGATATTCCATGTCTCGCCTCCGTCCCGGCTTATCTTTACATAATAATGATCCGGGAAATCGGGATCAGCTCCGAATTCAACCACTTCCGGCGGTATAAAGCTCCAGAATTCAAGGTATTGTGCATTGGCGGGAGCTTTCATGACGAGCCATTCGTTCTGGGGGAGGTTTTCATCGTGCATGGCGATCATCGCGCTGCATGAGCCGGAATGAAGCAGAAACTCGTCTCCTTCCCCGGTAAAATAGTCAGGATAGCGGAACCATGTGGAGGTCTCGGTCGCATTATCGGAACTTCGGATTTCCCATCCTTGCGGCAGGAACGAGTCTCCCTCGAAACCATATTCATACGTGGGATTCGCAGGAACACTCCAGTCCCATGTCAGAAGAAGATCCGAACCGTCGGGGGTGACTGTAAGATTACGTGGTGCCCCTTTGACCCAGTCGGGTGCGGCGCACATCGCGGGCAATGCTGCGGCGGAAAACGCCATCATCGCAATAATCAATTTCTTGTTCATAGTCATTATCGGTTTAAATATTGTTGGATTTATCAATTGCCGTCCGAGGCAAACAGTATAGGTTTACAATTTATCGGGGGGATTCCTGTCGGTTAATCATATTATGCTTATTCCGACGCTTGCAAAATTCGATATTTCAAAGCGTTTTACCATAAAAAACATATGTACAATATATGTACAACCCTGTAAATATGTCATTTTATTGACAAAAATCCTTAAATTTGCCACATGAACAGATTGCTTCTCGCTTTTATATTGATTTTGCTTTTTGTCGGCTGCGAGAAGCCGGCTCCCATTGATCACGTGTTTCAGTGGCCATCGTCAGGAAATGCGGAGGCGGACTCCGTGTTGCTTGGATATGAAAGAATGAGAAGTAAACTCGGCAGAGATCTCTCCTCATCATTCTTTTATCGGAGTCTGGACAGCATCGCCGCTACAGAACCGGACAATAAAATTTTGCAATTCCGTGCGGCATATCTTAAGTCCATGGATATACCTGCTTTCGACCATAAGCGTCAGCAGTCCGTCCTCGATTCGGCCGAGACGCTTATTGATTCGGCCGAGTGTCCTTATGACTGGCATCGGTTGAAGATCCTCCAGTCCGAGCTGGTATTTGATATGTCGAGGCGTTATGAAATACTTGCCCACTGTATAAATTATTTCAGAAAGATGCATATGCCCTATGAAGAAGCCATGAGTCTGAATGCCATGGGCAACGTGATGTATTTCCTTCAGGATACGGTGCGCGCACTCGATTATTACCGGCAGGCCGAGAAGATTTATCTGAAAGGGGGGCAGGAACGCAACGTTTATATTGTCAGGCTTAATATAGCTCTCGCTTCACCCCTTGATGTCAGAGAAAATATATACGGTTCTCTGAGGAATGATCCCGAGGTCATGAAAGATGACTATATACGGGAGCGGTTGCTTCAGAACTCATTTATCTATCTTGACTCAGTGCAGTTTATTGACGAGGCCATCGTATTGGCGCAGAAACATAATTATATAGATCAATTGCCTGTCATGTTGTCGATGAAGGGGGACTGGCTCTCACGTCATGGCAATCCGGAGGAGGGGCTGCAGTATATAAAGAAAGGCATCGAACTCTCTTCGGGCAATGAATCCTCGCGCCGATATCATTACCTGATATACAGGCATATGGCTCAGGCCTACAGATCACTTGGGGATTATGAGATGTCGGCCGCCATATTTTCCAAGTGTATCAATGTCCGTGACAGTATAGATGCAGAGATGAACGGGCCGGGGATAACTCATCTTGACACACTGTCTAAAATAAAAATAGTGGAGCAGAGCGAGCAGCTGAGGCGTTATCGCCTTGCGCTGTGGCTCGGCATATCTATAGTGGCGCTTGTGGCGGCTCTGCTGGTCACTGTTTTCTATATAAAGAAAAGGAATGCCGAACGCAAATATAGTGACAAGGTCGCCGAAGAGGAAAAAAGACAGACTCATCAGACTCTTATGGCGCATACTATCGTACTTGAGGAAAACGAGCGGCTTATATCGGATATTACCGATCAGCTGAATGTGCTGAAAGACAACAGGACGATTGACGCAACCACCGCCGACACAGTGGCGCGGATGCTGCGTGTACACAAAGGCAATGAAAATACGCGGCAGAGTTTTCTGAAACTAAGCAGTGAACTTGACGCCGATTTTATAGCCAGGCTGAAAGACGCTTTCCCTGCATTGTCGGAGAGTCAGCTGAAACTTGCGTCCTTGCTGGCTGCAGGGCTTGACAGCAGGCAGATAAGTAACATACTGAATATAGAACCGGCCTCGGTATACCGCGGAAGAAGTCGTCTGCGTATCCGCCTTGGCCTTGATGCGGATCAGAGTCTCGAGGATTTTCTGCGCAGATTCAATCGTGTGCCGCCCCGTTCCGATTAGTAGTGTCGTTATTCACTGATGGAGTTGAGGAGTTGCTGTAGGGATTCGTCCGAGTCGAGTCCCATCTTTTGTTTCAGACGCCAGCGGTTCTGCCATATTGTCTCCGGTTTGACCGACATGAGATGCGCTATGCGGTTTGTGTCAAGTCCCATTTTTATGAAGCAGCACAGCTGCACCTGTTTTGTCGACAGTGTGGGAAACTTCTTGCGCAGTTCTTTCTCAAAATCGGGATGCAATCCGGTGAATGCCTCTATGAAATTGTTCCAGTCGGATGATTCGGCAATGCTTACGCGCAAAGACGAAAGGATCCTGCGTTTGTCCTGATTGGAGATGCCGTTCTCGTTGCCGCCGGTTGAAACGATCTCGGCCATGTCGCGCAGCCGGTTCTCCTTTTCCTTTGCCGACATGATCGACAATGCCGCGGCATGATAGCTTTTGTCCCGTTCCTTCGTGGCCTTTGCCATCATGGTTTTCATGCGCCCATGTCTTATCATAAGAATAATGATGATCACTGCTCCTGTCACCAGAATAAGCAGCACCGCGATCACCGCGATGAGCCGGTCTTCTCTCTTTTTCTGCCGTAGCATGAGCCGTTCTTTCTCAAGTTCTACGGCATAGTTTATTCGCGCCGTGGCGGTCGGGTTTGCATCTTGTCGTGCCGAATCTTCATATTCTTTCATCAGCCGATAGTAGCGGCAAGCTTTCAATGAGTCCCCGTCTTCGATAGCAAGATCATGATAGATACGGCACATTTCCGCACGATGACTGAAATTGTTTACGTATTTTATACCTTTGAATGACATATCGGCATATAGAGAGGCGGAATCCATTATTCCGGATTTTCTCAATTCATCGGCTATCAAAGCTTCCGCAATTGCTTTTCTCCCGGCAAATGCCTTGTCATTCTTTATTATGCCATATGCTTCTTTCAGATATGTGGCATCGTGTAGAAATGAATAGGCGTTTACAAGCAAAGCCGAGTAAAAATTTATGTTGTTTGCATATGTCTTGTCATTAAGCATTTCGAGAATAAGACTGTCGCGTGCCGTAGAGTCCCCCATGCAATCATACATTATAGTGATATTGATTTTGTTCTTGAAAGCTGTTTCGCTATAGTTGATTCCGCGGAGTATAGTATCTGCCTTTTTTGAAGATTGCAAGGCAAGGTTATAATCAGCCACCGCGAGATATCTTTGTGACAGATAAATCAGATTGGCGGCAAGGCTTACACTGTCTTTTGTTTTGGTGAAATAATTCAGTTGTTCTAAAAGCTTTTTATGGACTGTATAGTTTGAAATGCTGTCGACAAAACCTTCCCGCGATTTTATTCGGTAAAACAGATAAGTATCCGATGCCGAATCGACAGTTTCCTTTAGACTGTCAATTTTAGCCAATGCCTCTTTGCTTTTGTGGCGTAGCCCGAGAATGCCGGTCTCGAACAATACTAACCTTGCATTAAGATTGCCGGTATAGGATAGAGTGTCGGCTACTCTTCTTAACTTTGAAAGAAGTATTTCGGCAGAGTCTGCGGATTCATCATTATTGATTGTGCGCTCAATTGCGAGAGTGAGCGAATCAGCTTCGGGGGAAATTCTCTCCCAACCGAGTGGATTCAGTTTTCCTCTGTCAGTGCATCCCGACATCAGCGATATCACCGACAGTAATAACAATCCTCTTATGATATTCCGGGTCATGTATGTTTTAATTAAAGGCATTCTAAGGTAGTAATTATTTCCCTCTTGTGCAAATACGGGGAGTGTCGTGTATATCTGTTGCCAGTGATATTTTTTGGAATTATTGGTTTGTGGATATTGTAATTATTTAATTATAAATATTTTGGATAATGTAGAGGGTTTGTAGAAGTGGTAAATTTGGTGATCGTGAAGCAAAAAGTATATCTTTGCGAATCTCTAAATTTTTTGATTTATGAAAAAGATTTTTACTTTACTCGCAAGTATGGCTTTGCTCACGGGCGCCAATGCGAAGACAGTTCCTGTATCGGTGATAGGTAAGCCATCGCGTGCGGAAGCCGTGACATTGGCCGGAAAAATGAGATCATTGCCTTCTCTGGTAAAAAAAGCAAAATCCGCAGAAACCGGCGTAAATGCGGAATTTATTCTCGACAAGGAGAAACAGCAATATGTCTTTACTCTCATAGCAGTCGAATCCCAATCTGTAGAAGAAGGATATTACGAACCGGATCAGCTGTCTGAAACTTCATTTTCATTCGTACTCCCTGAGGGTACATATGATTTTATGGCTATAATAGATGACGATGAGGCCGCCGAGAGAATAATCCTTATCAAAGAAGACGTGGAAATTGGTGCGTCGGCTGTAGATCTGAAATTCGATCCTGCAACAGCTTCTTATACCACACGTATTTCACATGTTGATTCGCAAGGTAATAAGCTCACTCTTCCCTCATATACAGATCCATCCAACTGTACTACAGGAGACTTTATAGATCTTGTGACGCATAATGGCGTCCTTGTCTGGGCGGGCGAGACACTTGCATATATGGAATGCAATTATATTCTTACCACTGATAGGCCGGACAGCCGTTTTTCTATGGTGCGTTCGGATATAATAGGCGCGGAAAATGAAGTGGTTTCTTATCTCATTCCTGTTGATTACAGTAAAGAGATATGCGGGCCGGTGTCATCTGCCGGATGGCAGGTTTCTGACCAGAGTTATGCCAGTACGCCTATTACGGATGCATATGATCAGTACTATATTGATAAACTCGGGCATCCCTCTTATTTTACCTTTGTGTGCCGTGGCATCATTATAGGTGAAGAGTGGTGGGGAACGACAGGACTCGGTGTATTTGATATGCCTTGCAATTCGCAGCGAATCGCAATGTGGGCACCTGAAGATTACGACGGTCCGTTTGATATAGCCATATCACCGTCGGCAGATGTGTTTAGCGGTGATGATTCGAGCGTACAGGGATTGCCTCTGGTGAGATCCGGGGAGGNNATCCAGATAGGACTTAATTTTGCCACAGGGAGTAAGAACACGACATTCATGGCCACCTCTGCAGATAAAAGCATCAAGAATCAGAATCCGCGTTTTGCTGTTGTCCCTTCTCCGGGTATGCGGGCCAATTGTACCCCTCTCTTTTTCGCTTGCACTGACTATAGCGGTTTCTTCTATACATATAAAGGTCGCTATGGCGAGGATATGAGTTTCGATGCATACGATATATTGAGTTCTATGGACAACGAGACTCTCATGGAAAAACTCGGAGGTCAGCCAAGCGATGTTGTGATATATTCCGATGGAAAACTTATATGTTCCTCACGTCACNNAGAACTTTCTAATCGTCCCGCATGGGTTCCCGGTGCGGAGAACAAGGCTGTCGTCACTATGGATAATGTGCTGATCGATGGTGAAATATCAGGCTGTAACACAGCGACAGTGTGCTGGAATGATTCCAAAGGCAATGGTTTTGCACCGACATTCACGAGTCTTCAGTTTCGGAACTCTCACGATGAAGTGAGTGATCGCTTTGCAAATGCAACTGACGGGGTGCTCGAATTTACTGTGGGAGATCTTGCTTTCGAATACAGTGAAGAAGGCGGCTTTTTCTATTATGATGTCGCGCCGGTCACGGATGTTAAGGCAGAGTATGCTCCGCACGGCAGCACGGAGTTTATGCCGATAGAAGTGACAGAGGATCCAGCCTTGTTTTTCGCTCCTGGTTATGGCAGTTTCTACCGAGGATCTCTCTCATGTGTGGACCGCAAGGCATACGGAGGATGGTTCGACCTCAGACTTACTGCGACGGATGCCGATGGCGCATATGTGGAGCAGGTCATATCTCCGGCATTTCAGATCAAATCCCTTTCAGGAGTCGGTGAAATAAAAGGAGATTCGGAAATCAGCTGGCGTATTGAAGCTGGCGATATCATAGTTTCCGATGATGTGAGCATATATACAGTCGACGGCAGACTATGTTCTGGCGATAATGTATTGCCGGGTGTATATATCCTTAAACACGGT
>DAAV01000127.1:0-206 GCA_001701295.1 Bacteroidales bacterium H10 | reverse complement strand
TCACCGCCTTGGAAAGGCGCTGTTCCGAATCAGGCGCGTGGTGTCGGAGCAGCGCCTCTTCGAGGCGGTGAACAGGGATTGGATGCGGGTTGTAAATTTTTAAGATAAAACGTATTGACAAATTGTTAACACCTTCCGTCAGCACAGGCGTGCTGACGGAAGGTGTTAATTTAGTGATAAATAGTGTTATGGTATTTTAGTGGGTA
>DAAV01000097.1 GCA_001701295.1 Bacteroidales bacterium H10 | reverse complement strand
ATCGATTCAACCATGTGGCATATAATATATGGCCTTTTCATTTTTATCATGCATTTAATTATATTTTTACAAAAATACAATTAATTTATATTTGTCGGCTTGTACAAAAGTCCTTGAAATTTGTACAAATTGACCGATTCAACGATATTAAAATGGAGAGGGCGGTGAAGTATAAAGCTTCACCGCCCCGTTTTGCTGTAGGCTCCTCTGACGTTGTTCACCACTTTACCGGTTCATCGAGGATAGTGCCGTCGGTGGCATCATCGGCAGTGAATGTATTGCCGCGATACTGAACACAGAGCATTACAAGAGGTTCGTTGCCGTTATTGCGTACTGAACGTTTTCCGGCAGGAGCCACCCGGACAACCGCCCCCTCTTCTACCGGAAATACTTCTCCGTCTACTTGAAATTCACCTTTGCCTGATAGGAAGAAGTATAGTTCTTCATGATTCTTGTGGGTGTGAAGGAAACCGGTTTCCTGACCGGGTGAGAACACCTGAAATGAAAACTCAGCGCCTGTCGCGCCCGCACTCTGTCTTCCGAACGCTTTGCCGGGAATCTTGATATCCTGACCGAGTTCGAGTACATAATCTTTTAGGTCGGCAAATTTGCCGAAGTTGACAGCACTGAAATTAGTGCCCTTTTCGATTGTCTGAATCTGTTTCATATCATTTACGGGTTTTGTTTCGTGTTGCAAAGATACAATGTAAATTAGCGTTTGTCAAGAAGTTACTTTTGTGTCTAATAGTAACTTTTTTGTCACTTTTGCAGATTGACAGTTTATTACGGATAATGTTTTCTTTAAAAAATTTTTACTTCTTGTGTATGCGCGGATTTGTAAGTAATTTTGTAAAATAAAGTACCCGTGATATGAAAGAAGAATTAAATCCGATTATAGAGAGATGTCCGATCAGGAACGTCGTGGCGCGTTTCGGTGATAAATGGTCACTGTTGGTTTTGCTTGTCATAGATAGTGTGGAAATTGTGAGGTTTAATGAACTGGGCCGTCTGATCCCCGACATATCCACGCGTGTTCTATCTACTACACTAAAAAATCTTGAAACTGACGGTCTGATCAGCCGCAAAGTATATGCACAGGTGCCTCCAAAGGTGGAATATGCTTTGACAGATACTGGCAAATCTCTCATACCGCTGATAATGCAGCTGGCGGAGTGGGCGCAGGCGAACATGAAAAGTATAATGGATCACCGTAAGAAATATGAAGCGTCATGCGACAAATAAAACATACGCTATAGATCCATAGTGTATAATTTGTGTTTCTTGAGCCAATGACCATCTGTTAATGCCGGATGCATGAATGTTCCTTTGCAAGTCATGCCGATGCGCTTCATGACATTTTCAGAGGGAATGTTCGGAATGGCTGTGAATGAATAAAGCTTCTTGAATAAATTTTTCTCACGGGCATAGACTATGCATGCTTTCGCGGCTTCTGTGGCATATCCGTTATGCCAGAATTTATCTGAGATGCGCCAGCCGATTTCCCAGTTCGGAGAGAATGGCGCATCGAAACTAAAGCGATGGAAACCGACATATCCGATAAATTCACCTGTTTCTTTGATTTCGACCGCGTACAGTCCGAATCCATATTCTTCAAATTCCGCAATAATGCGGTCAACGAAAGCATTAGACTCATCAATTGACAGGGTGGCTGGAAAATATCTCATTACGTTCTCATTACCGTTCATTTCGGCAAATGGTTTCCGGTCATCATATTTCCAGCAACGTAGAATCAGCCGTTCGGTCTCAATACATATAATTTCCATATCACAAAATTAATCAATTTTCATATGTTGTTTTTCGGGCGAATATTATGAAGTTGTCTAAACTAATTTACGTTTTATAAATATTCTGAAGAAGTTTAAACTTTATGGCAATCTTTATTATGTGTTGTGCAAAAAGTTGCATCTGCCATATCTATTTCAGTGGATTGACCTTACCGAACAAGTTACCTTTTCTAACCTGTCGGCGATAACATAAATAGAACTTGACACAAAATGCGGTTATAACTATTGACGAACAAAGATTCCACCATTCGATGGAGCCGTCTGCGACACGTATCGCCCTATCAATAATTCCGGCAAATGACAGAATTGCCAATACCAGCCAGACATTGCGTTTCACCTTATTTGATACCATAAGTCACTATAAATTTTGAGTAAATTTACGAATTATATTTATTGTATGAAAATTTAAATGATAAAATTTTGTAATAATGTAAAAACGGTGATAAAAAGAAGCGATAGCACGCGACTAAATCACAGGCACGGCTTTGCTTTTATAAGCAAGGTGTTTGGAAATAAATGTGATTTAGTATTAATCGTGCAGCGGAAATCGTATGAACGTCTGAGCAAACTATTGCAAATCCATAAGCGTTTAAATAAAAAAGGAAGTCATATGAAAAACACTATTGAGGAACCCAACAACGAACAAGGTAATTTTGAGAAAGCCCTAACCCGTCTGAACGAGAAGCTTAAGCACTTCCATTGTCCGATATGCCATGCCGAAGATGGAATAACCTTTTATGATGACCCTTTCTTTGTCATGCACTTTGACTGGGATAAAACAAAAGAACCATGGAAAATAAACCAAAACGGATACGGCAAATCATGCGTGATGGGAGTATGCAACAACTGTGGCTATACTATGATGTTTAACGTAGGTTTCGTAGCTCCATCGTACAAGCGCATAATTTTCCATGAGCAACGAAAGATTATCGAAACTATAACGGAAGAAATAATCGAGAAGAAAACAATGCCTAAGGAAAGCAAATAGTATTATGCGCTATGACAGCGGATGTAAATAAAGACAGGCTCAAAAAGGATGTCTTTTGAGCCTGTCTGCAATCGTAAGATTTTTATGAAGTTGTCTAAACTTCTATCTGTCACGCCATTCTCTTCTCAAGATTTGTTCTGATGGCCTTCAGGAATTGCTCTGAATTCACCGGAGTCGGCTCAATTCCCTCCATAAGATTGACAAGGTCTTTGGTCACTATGCCGGCATTGAGTGTGTCGAAGCAGGCATCCTCCAGTCTGTTGCCAAACTCCACGAGTTCGGGCAGCCCGTCCATCTCGCCACGTTTGCGCAGAGCGCCACTCCAGGCAAATATTGTAGCCATNNGTCTCCTCCCCTTTCAGATATTTATAATAGTGACGCGTAACAGTACCGTGTGCGGCCTCGAACTCGAACTTGCCATCGGGCGAGACGAGTACAGAAGTCATCATGGCCAGCGATCCGAAAGCTGTAGAAACCATGTCGGACATGACGTCTCCGTCATAGTTCTTACATGCCCAGATATAGCCTCCCTCGCTTCTGATGACACGAGCCACCGCATCATCGATCAACGTGTAGAAATATTCAAGACCGAGGCGCTCGAAGTCACTCTTGTACTCCTCGTATACTTCATCGAATATTTCACGGAAACGTGCATCATATTTCTTCGAGATAGTATCTTTGGTCGAGAACCAGAGATCCTGTCGGCTGTCTATCGCGAATTTGAAGCAGCTGTGAGCGAATGAACGTATCGACTTGTCAGTATTGTGCATGCCCTGAAGCACGCCGGGACCTGCAAACTCATGGATAACCACCTCCTCATGCTGATGCTCGCCATCGAAGACAAGCTTCGCCGTACCCGGCTCTTCCACACGGATCTCCACATTTTTATAGACATCACCGTAAGCATGACGTGCTATAGTAATGGGTTTCTTCCAATTACGCACCGCCGGCTTGATGCTCGGGATTGTAATGGGCGTGCGGAACACAGTTCCGTCAAGGATAGAACGAATGGTACCATTGGGACTTTTCCACATCTGATGAAGATTGTATTCAGTCATACGCGCGGTGTTGGGCGTAATTGTGGCACACTTGACAGCAACGCCATATTTCTTCGTAGCCTCTGCAGCCTCAACCGTTATGCGGTCTTCCGTCTTGTCCCGTTCGGGCAAGCCAAGATCGAAATAAAGAGTTTTCAGGTCCACAAACGGAAGGATAAGCTCTTCCTTGATCATCTTCCAGAGGATGCGTGTCATTTCATCGCCGTCCATCTCCACAATGGGAGTAGTCATTTCAATTTTTTTCATGGTATGTAAGTGTTAGATAACTGTTCCAAATTATTTCTTATTCTGATTCGCGTAGTAGTTCATAAGGCAACCGTCGGCGAGGATCTGCCTTTCCACGGGGGTGAGATTTTTGAAATATAATCTTATATCCTTGAGTTCACCGGCTCTTGTGATGACTTTTGCCATTATTTCCTCGTCACCGTTCAGAATCGCCTTACGTATGCCCGGAATGAAAACATAGTCACCCGACTGATAGTCAAAGTCTGTATCCTTGTCTATGGTAAAAGGCACTATACCCCAGTTGATACAGTTCGAACGATAGCGCTTGGTGGCATATTCATAGCAGATATTGGCATCGCCTCCGAGTACTTTCTGGCAGCTTGCAGCCTGTTCGCGGGCAGAACCATCGCCAGGACGGTTGGCAAACACACAGGATCCGAAAGATGTGTCAGCAGCCTTTGCTCCGACTTTATCAAGCACAGAGACGATATTGCCCGGAGTGTCGCCGGCGCGACGTTCAAGGTCTTCTTTCTGGATTCTTTTGCTGAGGCCGACATATTCGGGCACACGGCGCGAAAGCGCGAATTCAGAAAGCTTCAGCGGATTGGAACGGTAACTTGAGGTCTCGCCCGACGGAATGAGCTCATCGGTAGTCGTGACCGGATCATGGATCACAGCGGCAAGTTCCAGAAGCATATTTTCCGACATCGGATACATTCTGGGCCAATCCTTGATATTGGGACCGTAACGTAGTTCTTCCGAAAGATTCTCGCGGCGGAATCCGTTGTAGACCCTGCGCTCGTAAATCTTACCGTCGAAGTCATACGGGCTGTGCGTATCTTCGAACTCGACATCTGTCGCCGCCGTGATGACACCTCCGTTGGCAGCCGTCGCCGCAATGGAGCGCGCATCCATTAGGGCAACCAGCGAGATCTGTCCCTGCCCGGGCTTTGAACCTTCGCGGTTGGGAAAATTACGGGTAGTGTGCCGGATGGAAAGACCATTGTTGGAAGGTACGTCACCCGCTCCGAAACATGGGCCGCAGAAAGCGGGCTTAATGACAACGCCAGCTTCAAGAAGTTCCTCGGCTATGCCATTGCGAGTGGCGGCCATGTAGACAGGAACGGACTGGGGATAAGCGGAGATTGTGAAATAGTCATTTCCTACCGATTTGTCCTTGAGGATTGCAGCGGCCTGCGAGAGATTGTCATAAGTTCCTCCCGAACAACCGGCTATGATACCCTGATCGGCCATTACCTTGCCATCCCTGATCTTGTCCGCAAGATTGACATCGATTTTGTCGCCGAAACGTACACGCGCGTCCTCCTCCACCTTGCGAAGTATCTCTTCGGGATTAGCCTGAAGCTCGTGGATCGTAAATGCGTTGGAAGGATGGAACGGCAACGCTATCATGGATTCCTGTGCGGAAAGATCGATGCGGATCATGGCGTCGTAATAGGCCGTCTTGCCCGGACGCAACTCGCGGTAATCCTCAGGACGGTTGTGAATCTCGTAATGATGTCTGACTTCGTCATCTGTAATCCATATGGAACTCAGGCATGTGGTCTCGGTGGTCATGATATCGATACCGTTGCGGAAATCGATCGGAAGATTTTTAACGCCCGGACCTGCGAATTCAAGCACTTTGTTTTTCACGAAACCATTTTCAAAGACCGCCTTTACAAGCGATATAGCCACATCGTGCGGGCCGATACCCTTGCGCGGAGCACCTTCCAGCCACACAAGCACAACCTCCGGAGCGTTGATATCCCAAGTGTTGTCGAGAAGCTGTTTTACCAGTTCTCCCCCACCTTCTCCGACACCCATGTTTCCTAACGAACCGTAACGGGTATGCGAATCGGATCCGAGAATCATATTGCCGCACTTCACCATCGCCTCACGTGCATACTGGTGTATGACAGCCTGATTGGCCGGGACATATATGCCGCCATATTTCTTGGCTGCGGAAAGGCCGAATACATGGTCATCCTCATTGATTGTGCCACCCACGGCACAGAGCGAGTTGTGGCAATTGGTCATGGCGTAAGGTATGGGGAATTTCTCAAGACCTGACGCGCGGGCCGTCTGGATAATACCCACATAGGTTATGTCATGACTCATCATCGCATCGAAACGGATGCGCATTTTTTTACCTTTCGAGCCATCGACATCGTGTGCCCGCAAAATCTGATAAGTGATAGTGTTCTCACGGGCTTCATCGGGAGTGGGAAGACCGTCTGAACCGGTGACGACAGAGGTGCCGTCGACAAGGTAAACACCTTTGTCAATTAGTTCGATCATGTTACTAAATTTAAGGTTTGTGATTTAAGGTTTTTTAAGGTATTTATTCTATAATATCTGATACACTGTCGGCGAAGAATGTCAGCGCAAGCATATCGGCCGCACCTCCGTGCGAGATATTGTCTCGCTTGAAATCTTCGTTCAGTATGGCGAGAGAGGGTAAGAGACAGTCACTGTTCACGAGGCTGCCGGCTTTACGGCGAGCCTCTTCCGCTTTCCGCAATCCCGCGCGATATATGGCATTGGAGTCATCTATATCGCTGATTATTTTCATAAGCAGCCTAAGACAATCATGGTCAGACTTAAGGCTGCTCCGGTAAAAAGGCAACCAGCTTTCAAAAAGCGCGGCATAACCGGCCCGGGCATTTTCCAACGCGCCGGAAATGCCGAACCGACGTCTGACTTCCTGTCCGTGGGTATGGCCCGGAGGGAGTGGGAAACTTCCGGCAAGAGACGCGATTTCACCGCCGAGAGACTTATCACTTTTCCCTGACAGGATCCTCGCGGCCGCAGCTACAGCGAGACCCATCGAGAAGATGGCGCCACGATGTGTATTTACACCTCCTGTGGTTTCCAGCATTCTCTCTTCGGCCTCAAGTCCAAGTTTACGGAGGAGATCATTGCCCAAAATGTCAGATTCAAATGCCAGAACAGCGAGATCGACAAAGAATCCATGAAGCGACTCAATACTTCTCGACATAAGCGCATAATCCATATCGGAATGCGAGCCATTGTCGTACGAATCCACCAGACCCGGCTTGGGAGAAAGATCCAGCTCTTTGCGAAGAGCCCTGACAGCCAGAAATGCGAGAAAATAAGGTGTGTCCGACACCGGCACGAGCGACAAGGGCGCCTTGAGGCTGCCCTGTCTGAGGGAATTTCTGACCCGCGAAGCCGAGACAGGAACGGCATCACATGTCAGGCGCTCTATCTCAACGACTTCAATGCCACAGGCAGGCAGCTTTTGTTTCATCAGGAAATTATACTGCGATGTCAACGGATCGACAGGCTCGGTCCCTACAAACCGTCGGGTGCAGCCAAGCGAGGGGGCTATGTGACGGCAGAAAATATCAAGGTCTATCTCGGCCTGAGCCAAAGAGACCTCATCCGCTTTTTTTATGAAATAAGAGGGAAAACTGAGCTGTGAGATGACATATTCACTCCCGTCGAGGATCTCCACATTGCCTATATGTGCAGTAGCCTTCTTCAGCATGGCCGTGCGTTCCTCATATCCGAAAGTGTTTTTCGGATGCGCTCCCACCGTTATCACAGCAAGCCTGCGGCATNNAGCATTGCGAAGCCGCCGTTTCGATAAGATGGAGATGTCCGAACGTAACAGGATCGGCATTGGCTACAATCACTCCGTCTGCCTTATGCCGTGCCAGATAAGAACAATATTTTCCGAGAGGCATACTGTCACTTTCCAACAGAACCGCAGCACTACCTTCTCCACAGAGAGAAAATCCCAGCGACTTGAAAAGATTCCTGTAGCCGGGCTTTGTAAAGACCCGTACACACTGGCTCCCGGAATCAAGCACTTCACCGACGAGATGGGATATGAGCATGGCGGAAGCACCCGCACCACGCGCTTCGGCAGACAAGGCCAGACATTTTATTATATTGCCGTCGAGTCCCCCGCATCCGACAAGATTGTCATCGGGATCAAACAGACCGGCAAAATACCCGATTCCCTNNAGACCGGAATCCGACAGAAAGGTTTTGACACGTTCCGCGATACGGGGTCGGTTCAGATCAAGTCTCCTGATTTCCATATCGTCACCTTGCGTTGACATATTTCCTGACAAGACTCTCGATATATTCGTTTATTTCCTCCGGAGAATGCTGACGCGATCTCATGCAGAAACGGGCCTCCTGCCCACACAAAAGACATCTGCGCGGCGACAATCCGATATCGGCACGACTCACGGGGCGCAAGTCGGACAGTATGACGNNATGCGTCCGAGCCTATGGGTGTCTTCTATGAGCACCGCCGTCTTCTTAGCCTCCACAACCGGGCAGTCAAGTGTAAGCCACACTTCATGACCGGATATAAAAGCCTCATGCCCGATAGTAAGAATGTGGGGGCCGAAATGCATTTTCAGAGATTCAATCATTGCTTCGGCAACGATACCTGTGCGCGGAGTAAGCTTGAACTCTCCGGGAGCCACCACGGTCGCCACTACGAGAGTGGCAGCCGGGGTGGTGCGGAAGTGAGTNNCCGCTCACGCCTTCGGTCGCGCGAGGCAAGCATATCCTGCAACGAACATCTGGAGAGTGTTTCCATGTCCGGAAGTGATGGTTTCAGTCAATGATATTCTTAATGACATCCATGACAGAACCATCGCGGTTCATTACGACGCCTACGGTCTTGTCGCCGAAAGACAACGGAGCCGGTGTGCCGATTATGGAGAGAGCCTTGTCGCGAAGATCCCTTATATCAACGACCTTCAGACCCGCCTGTCCGAGACGTTCGGCGAGATCAGGACGGCGTGGATTTACCGCGATACCATATTCCGTCACGATCACATCTACTGTCGAACCAGGAGTGATCAATGTCGTGACTTCATCGACTATACATGGAATACGGCCACGCAACAAAGGACAGACAATGATCGAGAGAGCGCTGTCGGCAGCAGTGTCGGGGTGACCGCCTATCGCCCCTCGGATCACACCGTCGCTTCCCACAAGGACATTGACGTTGAAATTGACATCGGCCTCAAGAGCAGAGAGGATTACAATGTCAAGATAGTGGACAGCCGATCCCTGTTCTTCCGCACTGGCATACTCACAGGATGTCACTTCCTTATGCATCTTATTGTCTCTCAGGGATTCCGCCGCGACACGATCGAACGACTGCACATCTATGAGACGGTCAATCAGGCCTTCTTCATGAAGTTTCACCATGTGGGCCGTTATTCCGCCCAATGCGTAAGACGCCTTAATGCCGCGCCGGAGCATTTCCTCCCGTATAAATTTGACCGCCGCAAGCGAGGCTCCCCCGGAACCTGTCTGTATTGAAAATCCGTCGCGGAAATAACCACTGTTTATAATGACTTTGGCGGCCTGCTGCGCCAACAATATGTCGCGTGGATTTTTCGTATCGCGTATGGCTCCGGATGCGATTTTAGAACTGTCGCCCACAGATTCCACCTCGACTACGAAATCCACATCGCTTTCAGATATCGAGTTGGGAGTATTGGGATAGTCCACAAGATCATCCGTCAGTATGACCACCTTGTCGGCATATCGCGCATCGGGGAGAGCATAGCCCAGAGAGCCGCATATCGACTTTGCATTTTCAGACCGGGAGTAGCCGCAGGCGTTTCCAAGCGGGTCGCATGAAGAGGCGCCCAGAAATGCCACATCAATGTGAAGATCGCCGTTGGCGATTGCCGCACCGCGTCCGCCATGACTGCGAAAGATCACCGGTTCTTCCAACACTCCCTCGGAAATGGCCTGTGCGAGTTCGCCACGAAGTCCCGACGTGGAAATCCGTGTGATTACTCCACTCTTTATATGACGCAATAACGGGGCATGTACATCCGACAGACTCGATGCGGCGAGATGAAGGTCTCTATAGCCCATCTCGGCAAGTTTGTCCACGACAAGGTTGACAACTTTGTCACCGCCACGGAAATGATGATGGAACGATACGGTCATACCGTCTTTGAGCCCGCTCAATCTGATCGCCTCTTCAAGAGTGACCAGTTTTGGACTTGAATGTTGAAGTTCACGGCGCGGAACAGGTATTTTTGTCACCTCGGCCTCATAAACATGTTTACCAAGTCTTGCAGCTGCGGACCGGATATCTTTCTGACGTTCTTTGAGAGTATTCATGGCTTAGATCTCTTCTTCGGTTAATAATCCTGCGGCTTTGGCAAGTGTAATCGTACGCTCGGCACGTATCACCACCGGGCGGTCGATCATTTTTCCATTGAGAGCAATCACTCCCGAGCCTTTCTTCTCCGCTTCCTTTATGGCAGCCACAATAGCCTTAGCCTTTTCGATGTCCTTCTCAGTAGGAGTAAAGACTTCATTGACCACTTCGATCTGGCGGGGATTTATGATTGATTTTCCATCAAAGCCAAGAGTCTTGATGTATTCCACTTCGCGGCGGAATGTCTCCATATCATTGAGATTGGAGTAGACCGTGTCGAGAGCATCGATACCGGCCGCGCGTGCAGCCACTACAATAGTTTCCCGGGCCAGACGCAACTCGTCGCCCTCCTTCGAACGTTGTGTCTTCAGATTGGCACAATAGTCTTCCGCGCCAAGAGCTATACCCATCATACGGGGTGATGAAGTGGCGATGTCATAAGCATTCACTACACCGAGGGCACTTTCGATGGCAGCCATGATCCGGGTGCGGCCTACCGCTCCGATTTCACGTTCCACTTTTTCAATTTCGGCTTCTACTTCCCGGACTTCGTCAGCAGTCTCGGTCTTCGGCATTCTGACCACATGCACACCGGCCTTCACTACCGCCTCTATATCTTTTTTGCCATAGGGCGTGTTGAGAGGGTTGATACGCACCACCATTTCCGTATCACCGTAATCTATTGTTTTAAGAGCATTGTAAACCAACAGGCGCGCTGTGTCTTTCTCATGCATGGATACCGAATCCTCGAGATCAAGCATTATCGAATCCGGTCCGTATATATGTGCGTCGGCCATCATCCCGGGATTATTTCCCGGAACGAACATCATGGTCCGTCTCAGTCTTTCCATGGTTATATAATTTTAAGGTTAGTCTTTCCAGACATCATTGCCGGTAGCACGTACAACAGCCGCTGTCACACGAGCCCTGATAGTACAGTCAAGAGCCCCTTTGTCTACAGCCTTTACCCGGACATCCGTAATACCGTTTTCAGAAAGCGTGTCACTTATGACTTTTTTGATCTGATCTCCGAACTGACGTGCCACACTGCTTTCGAGATCGATCTCGATTCCCTCCTTATCCGGAGGAAAAAGCTGAATCAGAATGTCTCCCGATTCAAAGGTGCCAGCATGTGAATTCCTAATTTTCATGGTTGTGTTGGTATTAGTTATAAGGTTAAAAATGGATATGACGATATGTCATCGGCAATTTATGCCTTCCTTGAATCTATGTGGCGGTAAAGTTAATAAAATTTATTTATATCACTAACATAATTACGGAAAAATTTCTCTAATAAAATCTTCAATACAGGCACACCCTACTCAAGGAGTTATATAAACTGCTAATAATATGATAAGTAGCTACGAAAAATAAATGATCATATGTTTTTTCAAAATCCACATATGAGAGGGCTTCTTTTTGGCCGCTTCCACAAGATCCCATCGGTTGCAATGCCCGGCATTCTACATCACGGTATGCGCAACCGCTTCATGAAAAACAATGACAGATCATGGATATTTACAAACCGGTACAACTGCTATGGTATATAAAAACGAGTGCCCCGCATTACAGGGCACTCATTGGTGACTCCTACAGGATTCAAACCTGTAACCTTCTGATCCGTAGTCAGATGCTCTATTCAGTTGAGCTAAGGAGCCATGTCAGCTATATCAGGACATTTACTCTTAATGTCACCGTATTTATTGGTGACTCCTACAGGATTC
>DAAV01000170.1 GCA_001701295.1 Bacteroidales bacterium H10 | reverse complement strand
GCATTCCCATCTGGTCGCCTTTTACGCGGTCAAAGCCTGCGGAGGCACCCGACAGACCGCGGAAAATATTTCCGCCCCCGATGACAATACCAATTTCAACTCCTGCATCAACCATATCCTTGATCTGCGCGGCATACTGACTGAGACGTTCCGCATCAATGCCATGACCTTGTCCGCCGGCCAATGACTCGCCGGAGAGCTTAAGCAATATTNNATTCTTTGGTTTCATCAAAGTTAAGAATAATTTTCGAGACTATGAAATTTTTGCAGGAGATAGGAGGGGTTTGTCACACCGGGACGGCTATGAAGACCCTCACTGCGTTCGGGCCACAATGACAGGCATCGTCCAAGATACGAAGACAGATACGAGCAGCGCGGTACAAGGGGAGGTGCAGTGCGACAGCTACCAAGCAGGGAGAGAATAGGAGAGGAGGAGAGAAAGAAAAGATAGGAAGAGAAGAGAAAAAGNNCAGGAAGAGAAGGGGAGGGGACACGCCCGCTCAAGAGCGGGAAAGGAGGGAGGCGAGAGTACGCATGCCTTCGGTGGCCTTGGCCTTGATGACGTGGACATCCGGGATGGAGGAAGTGTCAGCAGGATTCGGATCTATGTAATATATGGGCGTGCCGGGACGGACGCACTGTATAAGGCCCGCGGCGGGATAGACGACAAGCGATGTGCCTATGACTACAAAGATATCGGCCTTATGGACAAGCTCGACGGCCTTCTCAATGTTAGGCACCGGCTCCTGGAAAAATACGATATGCGGACGCATGGGATCCCCGTTTCTGCCACGTGTGGCCGGGGTGGTCTCAAGATGGTCTATGTCAAGATCCTCTATATAATCGGGATTCGTGACGGAACGGATCTTCATGAGTTCTCCGTGGAGGTGGAGCACATTTTGGGAACCGGCACGTTCATGAAGGTCATCGACATTCTGAGTGATTATATACACGTCGTAATCCTTCTCAAGCTCGACGAGGGCGAGATGAGCGGCGTTGGGCCGGGCATCGACAAGCTGACGGCGTCGATCGTTATAGAAACGGTGTATCAGTGCGGGATCGCGACGGAATCCATCGGCGGAAGCCACCTGCATGACGGGATAATTCTCCCAAAGTCCGTCGGCATCACGAAATGTCTTTATTCCTGATTCGGCACTGATTCCAGCACCTGTCGAAACTACCAAAACCGGTTTTTCCATAGTCAATCACATTTTTTAATAAACATTCAATCTCCGTTTTCCTTGAGCAGAGCCTCGGCGCGTGCAGCATCTTTCTCATCAACGATCACAGCCACACCTCCGAAAACGGGGACATACAGATTATTGCTGTCGGAGATCATGGCGGGTATGCCGTTAGATTCAAGCATGCCGCGTATGATGCTCGCTTCCTGTATATTGCTGTATGACGCGAGAGTTACGGGTTTATCCATAGTATGATTTTTTGAGAGGTTTACATGCAAATGTACAAAAATAATAACTAAATCACAACTAAATAACAAACAGAAAAGAGAATCGGCATACAAAATAAAAGAACGGTTCCCGTCTCTTCGAGAGACGGGAACCGTGAATGTAGCGGATTGTCTTCGTAAGAGAAGATTAACCGTTAACTTTCTTCATGTGTGCGATGAGGTCGAGAACCTTGTTTGAGTAACCGATCTCATTGTCATACCAGCTGATAACCTTAACGAACTTGTCAGTCAAGTAAACACCGGCGTTGGCATCGAAGATAGAAGTGAGGGGGCAGCCGAGGAAGTCGCTTGAAACGACAGCATCCTCAGTATAGCCGAGCACACCCTTGAGCTCACCTTCAGCAGCTTCCTTCATGGCAGCGCAGATATCTTCCTTAGTAGCGGGCTTAGCGAGGTTTACAGTAAGGTCAACAACAGAAACATCGAGAGTGGGGACACGCATCGAGATACCGGTAAGTTTGCCGTTGAGCTCGGGAATAACTTTACCTACAGCCTTGGCAGCACCGGTAGAAGAGGGGATGATGTTGCCGGAAGCGGCACGGCCACCACGCCAGTCCTTCATAGAGGGACCGTCGACAGTCTTCTGAGTAGCGGTAGTAGAGTGAACAGTAGTCATAAGACCTTCAACGATACCGAATTTGTCATTGAGGACCTTTGCGATAGGAGCGAGACAGTTTGTTGTGCAAGAAGCGTTGGAAACGAACTTCTGACCAGCGTAAGTGTTCTCGTTCACGCCGACAACGAACATCGGAGTAGCGTCCTTTGAAGGAGCTGACATAACAACATATTTCGCACCAGCCTCGATGTGAGCCTGAGCTTTCTCTTCAGTGAGGAAAAGACCTGTAGACTCAACAACGTATTCAGCGTTGACAGCACCCCAGTTGATCTCCTTGGGGTCGCGGCATGCGGTAACACGGATTTCCTTACCGTTAACGATGAGAAGGCTCTTCTCAAGATCGTAGTCAACTGTGCCGTCGAAACGACCGTGCATAGTGTCATACTTGAGCATATAAGCCATGTAGTCAACCGGAAGGAGGTCATTGATTGCTACAACCTCGATGTCGTCTCTCTTAGTAGAGGCACGGAAAACGAAGCGACCGATACGGCCAAATCCGTTAATACCAATCTTTGTCATTACTTTAAAATTTTTAATATTAGGGTTAAACTTTATTGTAGTCAGTAATTGTTCTATCTATCGGCAGGGATTCAGTACACGAGGCGTACTGTCACACCCCGTACCATTTTTAAACATCAGATGCTAACTATTAGGTTGCAAAATTAAGAAAAAAATCGCATATTTGCATATTGATTAACAAAATTTAGACAAATAAAGCAAGAATGGGAAAATTTATCGAAGACTTCAAAGCGTTCGCACTTAAAGGGAACGTCGTAGACATGGCAATCGGTGTGATCATCGGCGGCGCATTCGGCAAAATTGTCACTTCGCTGGTCAATGACATCATAATGCCGGTAGTCTCAATAGTTACGGGAGGTGACGGCTATAAGAACCTCAAGTATGTAATCACTCCGGGCCAACCTGCCGTCGGCGATGTGGCCGCAGTAGAGGAGGTTGCGATCAATTACGGACTTTTCATCCA
Organism: Bacteroidales bacterium H10; assembly: GCA_001701295.1. Classification (GTDB taxonomy): domain Bacteria; phylum Bacteroidota; class Bacteroidia; order Bacteroidales; family Muribaculaceae; genus Lepagella. The sequence goes on along the minus strand of DAAV01000170.1, from coordinate 17,633 downwards.
GAATGTGGTGGACTTCTTCATCATAGCGCTCTGTATATTCATCGCGTTGCGCTATACCGTCAAGTTCATGAAGAAGGAGAAAGTAGAGGAAGAAGCGGCTCCCGCTCCGGAACCGACTGCAGAAGAAAAACTTCTTACAGAAATACGCGACATACTGAAAAGCGAGAAAAAGTAACAATGTCCGGTCAGGACGAAAAAACTCCGGTCCGTAGCGGAACCGGAGTTTTTTTATTTTCAAACTGCTTCATGCGGTCGGATGCGAAGTGACTCCGCAGCGTACTGACAAGGCTCAGAGGGCATCGGTGGCTTCCATGGCCGTGAGCAGAGACAGCGCTTCCGAGACCGAGGGAACCGATGACACTATAAGCGAGTGCTTAGGCGCGGCTGACTGATCGCGCGAAGGTATGTCTTTCAGATTGCACCTCCTCGGATTAGCCTGCAAAAATCCCAACACCCGTCCAAAAGCCGGTGACCGATAATAGGCCTTGTTATCGTCATCGACAAAATAAAGCCGCATGAGACCTCCCTTGAGCACTATGCGCTCTATGCCGAGACGTTTGGCCGACATGCGGAGAGGAACGACCTTGATCAGTTCGTCAGTCACCTCGGGCACCGCGCCGAAACGATCGACAAGATGAGCCCTGAACTCCTCAACCTGCTCCGGGCGTTCCATATTGTCGAGACGGCGATAGAGAGAGATTCTCTCACTCTCCTGAGGCACATATTCGGGAGGAAGGCGCAATTCAAGATCGGACTCTATCGTCACCTCCGCCACGAATTCCTCTGAAGCGCCGGCACTCACATCGGCAAACGTGTCGGCAAATTCTTCGGTCTTGAGTTCGGTTATCGACTCACGCAATATCTGCTGGTAGGCCTCGTAGCCGAGATCGGCAATGAATCCCGACTGTTCGGCACCGAGCAGGTTGCCGGCTCCGCGTATGTCAAGATCCTGCATCGCAATCTGGATTCCGGATCCGAGATCGGAAAAGTTTTCTATGGCCTGGAGGCGTCTGCGCGCCACCGGTGTAAGAGGGCGTCCCGGAGGGACAAGCAGATAGCAGAATGCCTTGCGGTTGGAGCGCCCCACGCGTCCCCGCAGCTGATGAAGCTCGCTAAGTCCGAAACGGTCGGCATTGTTGACTATGATCGTATTGACATTAGGCATATCTATGCCGTTCTCTACTATCGTTGTGGAAAGCAGCACATCATAATCATGATTCGTAAAATCGATTATGGCTTTCTCAAGCTGTTCCGGAGGCATCTGGCCATGAGCGGTGACTATTCTGACATTCGGCACGAGACGGCGCAGCTTGTTCTCGAGTTCGGTCAGATTCTCGATCCGGTTGGAGACAAAGAAGACCTGACCGTTGCGCGAAAGCTCAAACTCGACAGCCTCGCGCACCACATCGTCGTCGAATGTGGAGACATTGGTCATGATCGGCTGTCGGTTGGCCGGTGGGGTATTGAGGGAGCTCAGATCCCGCGCACCCATGAGAGAGAACTGCAATGTGCGGGGAATCGGCGTCGCGCTCATGGTCAGTGTATCGACATTGGTCTTCATCTGTTTGAGACGCTCCTTAACCGCCACACCGAATTTCTGCTCCTCATCGATTATGAGCAAACCGAGATCCTTGAACCTGACCGATTTGCCGATAATCTTGTGCGTACCGATAAGTATGTCGATGCTTCCCGCTTCGAGATCGGCAAGAATCTGTCGGACCTCCTTGGGCTTCTTGGCGCGGGAAATAAATTCCACTCTGACCGGCAGATCCTTAAGGCGTGCCGAGAACGTGTTATAATGCTGCAAAGCAAGAACGGTCGTCGGGACGAGGACGGCCACCTGTTTGCCGTCGGCGGCAGCCTTGAAGGCGGCCCGCACCGCAATCTCGGTCTTTCCAAAACCGACATCCCCGCATATGAGACGGTCCATAGGCGTATCGCGCTCCATATCCGCCTTCACGGCCTGCGTGGCCTTCAGCTGATCGGGAGTATCCTCATAGATGAAACTCGCCTCAAGCTCGTGCTGAAGGTAGGAATCGGGAGCGAAAGCATGCCCCTTCTCCGTACGGCGTCTGGCATAAAGGCTTATGAGTTCGCGGGCTATATCCTTCATCTTGGCCTTGGTACGTTCCTTCATACGCACCCAGGCTCCGCCTCCGAGCTTGCTTATCTTGGGAGGCACTCCATCCTTGCCACGATATTTGGAAAGCTTGTGAAGCGCATGGATGGAAACAAGGACAAGAGCGTTGTTCTGGAAAAACACCTTGATCATCTCCTGCGGACGGCCATTGATATCAGTCTTTACGAGACCGCCGAAACGCCCTATGCCATGATCGATATGCACTATATAGTCATCGACCTCGATCTGATTGAGTTCCTTGAGCGACAAAGCGAGCTTTCCGGCACGAGCCTTGTCCGAACGCAGACTATATTTATGGAACCGGTCAAATATCTGATGATCGGTAAAGAAACAAGTCTTAGTGTCATGATCGACAAAACCCTCATGTACCGTCGGATCGACCGCCGTGAAAGCGATATTCTCTCCCCTGTCGGCAAATATGGCCTTTAGCCGGTCCGCCTGATAATCGGAATCTGAAAGAATCAGAATACGATAACCATCGGCAAGGAAAGATGAGAAAGAATCGGCAATCAGATCGAAATTCTTGTGATAGAGAGTCTGAAGAGTACAGTTGAAACGCAGAACGGCATCTGCCCCAAACGATGCCGGAGCCTCCTGAACGCCATAACAGATCTGGCGCAAGGCCCTGAATCTCGTCTCGAAATCCGCAGCGTCGACAACCTTGTCCATTGCATTGCGGTCGCCCTCATCCGCGATTATGGCGGATTCCGAGAATTCCTGCGATGCCACTGCCTTAACGCGTTCCACGACATAATCGGGGCGGTTGGAGGCGACAAGCACTCCATCGCCCATGAATTCAAGAAGAGAAATTCCCGATCCGGCGTCGGAAGCGGAGGGTGGCACTATCGATACGGAATCCACCTTGCGCTCGGACAGCTGCGTCTCGACATTGAATATGCGTATGGAATCCACTTCCGTATCGAAAAAATCCACACGGTATGGCAATTCCCCGGCGAAAGAATATACATCAAGAATAGAGCCGCGACGTGCGAACTGCCCGGGTTCATAAACGTATTCGACAGAATTGAATCCGAGTTCAATAAGTCTCTTGACGACATCAGACATATTCGCCTGCTGTCCGACCTTCAACGCTACCGTCCGGGCGCTGAGATCCTCCCGCGCGGCCACTTTCTCGGCAAGAGCCTCGGGACACGTGACCACACAACGCAGTCGAGAGGAGCCGGAAAGCCGGTCAAGCACATCCGTTCGCAAAATCTGCGAAGGAGGGTCAATCTGTCCGAATCTGATATCACGTTTATAGCCGGAAGGAAAAATGGCCACGGCATCCTCACCCGCGATACTACGGATATCGTTGTATAGATAGCCGGCATCGGTCATATCGTCGGCTATGACCAAAAGAGGAGATTTGGCTGTATCAAGCGCGGCAAAAAGCATCGCGGCCGCACTTCCCGCAAGACCGGAAATCGACATTCGCCTTACTTTCCTGTCCTTCAGCAAGGATCCGACCGCCTCCATACGTGCCGGAGAGGCAAAAATCGCATCGGCTTCACGCAGAGTCATCACTTGCGCAGAATTTTATTATACCTGTCGGAATTGAGAATGTCGCGCGCCGCCTTGAGAGCCTTGTCATTACGAAGCATATAGGCCGTCTTGCCCCTGTCATAATAATAGCGGCTCATGATCTCCGAACCGAGGTATTCCTCTATTTCCGGACGGTGAGTGTCAAGATCGCGGTCAAGGTCATGTATGAGAAGTTTCTGCAGCGAATCGAAGGCGGCGGTGGTCTCATCGCCCATATAACCCTCTTCGGTGGCGATATCACGCAACTGCTTCATGGCCTCCTCCATGACACGGTCATATTTGAATTTCTTGGGGTCGATGCTTTTCTTGAAATCGGCATAGATATCATCCGTAATAACAAAATCCTCGGGTGCAGCCACTTGAGGATGCTGCGCCTCAAAACGTGTGGCGTAATCAAAACTCCAGTTGTCGCGCACCACATTGTAGACCAGACGGTTCACCTTGCCCCAGTCTATCACGGAATCGGGAGCCAGACCTCCGCCGTCACGTATGATACGCCCGTGCAATGTCTTATACTCATGGGTCAGGCTGTCAGGGATACGTGACACGGAACCGTCTTCATTGCGGTGGGCGTAATCAAGCGCCTGAATGAGACGTCCCGAGGGAGTGTAATATTTGGCCACTGTGACTTTCAGGACTCCGGAGAAGGGGAGAGGACGCGTGCTCTGCACAAGACCTTTGCCGAAACTGCGGGATCCTACAAGCACTCCACGGTCAAGATCCTGTACGGCTCCGGCCAGAATCTCCGACGCGGACGCCGTGGCGCCGTCTATCAGAATGGCAAGAGGGATGTCGGGGAACAGAGGAGACCGGGTTGTCTTATATACACGTTCGGAAGCCTCGTCACGCCCACGGGTGCGCACCACTTCAGTGCCTTTGGGTACAAAATAACTCAGGATATCGACCGCGCTCTCCACAAGACCGCCGCCATTGCCCCGCAAATCAAGGACAATATTCTTAACACGCGGATCCGCCTTAAACTCCTCGAGAGCAGCTTTGACTTCCGCCGGCGACTTGTTGATGAAAGAAGTAAGAAGAATGTAACCTGTATTGTCGAACACGGTGTAATAAGGCACCGAAGGCTGACGGAGCAATTCACGCTGAAGAGTGACGGTTACAATCGAATCCTTTGCGTACGGACGCAGAAGCTGAATGGTGACAGGAGTCTCGGGCCGTCCGCGCAGGACTTTTGTCACATCCGCACTCAACTTGTGCGACACATCGATCGAATCCACACGCAGGATCCTGTCTCCGGCCTTTATACCCGCTCGGGCGGCGGGGCTTCCCTCCATGGGAGCCGAAATATAGGTCGAGCTGTCGCGGTCCATCAGATAAGAACCTATGCCTCCATATTCTCCGGTCGTCATCTTCTGCAAGGCATCCTGCTCCTCGACCGGATAATATTCAGTGTAAGGGTCAATCGTACCGAGCAAGGCATCGATCGCAGCCCCAAAGGCACGGTCAGGAGCGATCGAGTCGACATAATTGTCCTTCAACTCCTTTACAATGGCGTTGAAGGTGGTAAGATTACGCGCCAGAGCCGCGTCTCCGCTTTTCTGCGGAGCGGCATAGGCGGTTATTATGGCGGCCAATAGAAAGGCGACGACTGTAAAAGCGAATTTTCTCATTCTTTTTTAACACCCGCATAGGGGTTGAGGTTGAATAGAAGTGAAACAAGTCATGCCCCGGCAACGGGTGGATGTGGATAATCTACCGTATAATGCAGGCCCCGCGATTCCTTGCGTTCGAGAGCCTGCCGCATCACGAGATATGCGACGTTGATTATGTTGCNNCGCACAGCTGACGTGTAGGCTTGGAACGGCGGAAGAGGTCTTCGGTCTCGCGATAGAGGATATCAAGACGATTCCACGCACGTTTCAGACGCAGATCACTGCGTACGATACCGACATACGTGCCCATGATGGCATTTACCTCGCGTTCGCTCTGAGTGATAAGCACCATTTCGTCAGGATGTTCGGTGCCTTCATCGTTCCAGTCGGGCACATCGTCGCGCAGATCATAGCCACCGATAAGGCTTTCGGCATGACGTTCGGCCGCATCAGCGTATACCACAGCCTCTATAAGAGAATTGGAGGCAAGACGGTTACCGCCGTGAAGACCCGTGCAGCTGCATTCGCCTATGGCATATAGACGCCTGATAGAACTCTCACCGTCAAGATTCACCTTGATTCCACCGCAGAGATAATGCGCGGCAGGAGCGACAGGGATCATATCGCGGGTGATGTCAATGCCGAGAGAGAGGCATTTCTCGTATATATTCGGAAAATGACGTCTCGTCTCGTCGGGATCCTTGTGAGTCACGTCGAGATAGACATGGTCGGATCCGGACTGCTTCATTTCCGAGTCTATGGCGCGGGCCACGATATCGCGCGGGGCGAGAGAAAGACGGGGATCGTACTTCTGCATGAATTCCTCGCCGTCTATATTCTTCAGTACGGCCCCATAGCCGCGCATCGCTTCGGTTATAAGGAACGAGGGTCTGTCGCCGGGATGATAAAGCGCCGTGGGATGGAACTGTATGAACTCCATATCCTTTACCGTGCCTTTGGCGCGATAGACCATCGCGATGCCGTCGCCGGTCGATACAAGAGGATTGGTGGTGGTGCCGTAGACGGCTCCTATGCCTCCGGTAGCCATCACCGTGACACGGGCAAGGAATGTGTCTATCTTTCCGGTCTGCTCGTCAAGTATATAAGCTCCGTAACACGTGATATCGGGAGTACGTCTGGTCACGATCACACCGAGATGATGCTGGGTAATGATCTCGACAGCGAAACGATGATCGAAGACATCTATATTTTTGTCGGCACGCACGCACTCCACAAGACTCTGCTGGATTTCCGCACCCGTATTGTCGGCATGGTGCAGTATCCGGAATTCGGAATGGCCGCCTTCACGGTGAAGATCGAACGAACCGTCCTCCTTTTTGTCAAAATCTACTCCCCATGAGATAAGCTCCCTGATCTGGGCAGGAGCATTACGTACCACCTGGTCGACAGCTTCTGGGTCGGAAAGCCAGTCGCCGGCGACCATGGTCACATGGATATGTTTGTCGAAATCGTCGACTTCAAGATTTGTGACAGAAGCGACGCCGCCCTGCGCGAAGTTAGTATTAGCCTCTTCGAGAGTGGATTTACATATAATTGCGACGCGATGTCCGCGACGTGCGGCCTTAAGCGCGAAAGACATGCCGGCTATGCCGGAGCCAATGACCAAATAGTCGTATCTAAGAGTCATTTCCTTTGAGTTATAATCAACTTGCAAAGTTAATTAAAAAAAATAAACAAGTGCAGGGAACTGTTTAAATTTAATTCGAAAAAATTTTTATGGATGTTCCTGCGATTACTTGTATGACTTTTTCAAGGTATTTTACGCTATGGCACGGCGATTATAGCGCGCGAGGCGTCTTCGGCAGTACGTATCCGGGCCCTGGTTGCCACCCTACGCAATTCATCGGGAGAGAAAGTATCCGGAAGGTCGGGCAACAGATCATCGAGGGCATCGGGGAAGATCTCGAGGGTTTCGGCGAGGATAAACATCGCGGCGGGATTGCCGAGAATGGCGGCACGCGCGAAATATTCATTGGCAAGCCGGTGATCGTAAGGGACGCCACGGCCACGGGCATAGGCATGGCCAAGCAAAGCATAGGCACGCGCCGCCTCGGGATCAGAGGGCCCTATCAGCGAGAGAAACTCCACGGCTATCGCGGGCGCTCCCATATTCCAGTATCTCAACGCCTCTCCGAGCGAGGTGCGTGAATCAGACTTACTCCACACGGGTCCCATCATGTTCAGCAGCCGGACCTCGGCATCCGAGAATCCACGCGAGATGGCGTTTTCATATAACGATACGGCGCGTGCGGTATCACACGGCAGAACGCGCCCCTCCGCATAGAGGTCGGCAAGAAGAGTCATGGACTGCGGTAGCCCCGCATCGGCAGCCCGGCGGAGATAGGAGACCGCAATCGAATCTTTCCCGGCATCTCTTCCCGGCTGCTCTCCGGAAGGAGAGAGTATGAGATAAGCGATATTATGCGCCGCCTTGGCATCACCGGCGTCGGCTGCGAGACTCAGCCAATAGATGGCCGAATCAGGATCCACACGCAGAAAACGGTCTGATTTTCCGGGATATCCGGTGTGGTACAGAAAGCCGAGATAATTGCGGGCGGGAGCGTAGCCGGCGGTTGCCGAACGTTTGAGAAGAGATACGGAACGGGCCGTATCAGCCGGAATCGTATCAAAACCGCGCTCAAGAAGCATCGACAGACGATACTGTGCCTCCGGGTCTCCATTTTCCGCTTTACTTTCGAAGGCCTCGAACGAACGACGCGCCTCGGGAGTCATGGCATTGACTGCCATGATGGGAAGGAGGGCAAGGAGGGTGTGAAACAGGTACTTCATGAGTGGGAATTGAGTGTAACCGCCTCGAGAGTTTTCACCGCCTCGGAGAGGCGCTGCTCCGAGCTGCTCCGAGGTGCTCCGACTGTCAGGATTTCGGGGTCAGCGTCACGAGGGGGACGAGCATTTCCTGAAGGGAGATGCCGCCATGCTGGAACGTACCAGTATAGTACTGCACGTAATAGTTATAATTATTGGGATATGAGAAGAAATCTTCGTTCAACGCAAAAATAAAGGAACACGAAAGATTAGGCGCAGGCAGTCCGAAAGTGCGGGGATTATGCATTTCGTAGACCTGACGCGCGTTATAGTTCAGATTCTTACCGCATTTGTAACGGAGGTTAGTGTTAGTGTTACGGTCGCCCACTACCTTAATGGGATTGTCGACACGGATAGTACCGTGGTCAGTCGTGACAATCACCTTGTAGCCCAGTTCGGAAAGACGGCGGAAAATGTCAATAGCCGTCGAATGGCGGAACCAAGACTCCGTAATAGACCTGTAGGCGGCGTCACTGCTGGCAAGCTCACGTATCATTTTCGACTCTGTTCTCGCGTGAGAGAGCATGTCAATGAAATTGAGCACTATTACCTGCAACGGGAGGTCTTTCGTGGAATTAAGCCGCTGAAGGAATTTCTCGCCGGCCGAAGAATCATTGAGCTTCGTATAGGTAAACTTCTCCTTACGGCGGAACCTGTCAAGCTGGGTCTGTATGAGCTCCTGCTCATGTATGTTAAGACCTTCATCCTCATCTTCCTCCACCCACAGCTGAGGGAACATCCGGGCGATGTCATAGGGCATCAGTCCGGCGAAAATGGAATTGCGCGCGTATTGCGTGGATGTCGGCAGAATCGTTGTGTACAGGTCTTCCGAGACATTAAAGAATTCCGATACCAGAGGCTGAAGCACACGCCACTGGTCAAGGCGGAAATTGTCTATGAGGAAGAAACACACTTTCTCGCCGTTGTCGAGGAGAGGAAACACCCTGCGGCGGAATATCTCATGACTCATCAGAGGATGGTCGTCGGTAGTGACCCAGGATTCATAATTCCGTTTGACAAACTTGCAGAAGTTGGAATTGGCATCACGTTTCTGCATAAGCAGCATCTCGGCCATCGGATTGTCGGTTTCCGACAACTTCAGTTCCCAACGCACAAGCTGACGATAGACATCCATCCAGTCCGGCACAGAGGCCGCAGTGTTGATCAGCTGCGAGATCTTGGCAAACTCCTGCTGATAATCTGACGAAGCCTGCTCATTGACAATCTCGCGGCTGTGCAGATTTTTCTTGATGGAAAGAAATATCTGATTGGGATTTACAGGTTTGATGAGATAGTCGGCTATGCGGTTGCCGATGGCCTGATCCATTATATTCTCCTCTTCCGATTTGGTGATCATCACCACAGGCACGTCGGGATGCTTCTCATTGATACGGTCCAGTGTCTCAAGGCCCGATATACCGGGCATATTCTCGTCAAGAAGCACAAGAGAGAATGAATCATGGTCGAGCGCGTCGAGCGCGTCGCGGCCATTCGACACCGTGGTCAGATCGTAACCTTTTGCTTTAAGAAAGAGAATATGGGGCTTCAGGAGATCTATCTCGTCGTCGGCCCAAAGAATCTTATCCATGGGTATAAGGGAATTAAAGTTAAACAGAATGTAAAAGCCACGGGCTTTTACCACACAACCTCTGACTACTCAACGGGTTCGGAGGACTCAGACAGTTCGGAGGACTCGGAGGGTTCCGAAGGTCCGGAGGATTCGGAAGACTCTTCAGTCCCGGGACTTTCGGCAGGTTCGGAAGGCGGATCAGGCTGATCGGGTCCGGGAGCTTCGGAAGATTCGTCATCAGGCATATCTTCCTCATCCTTCATTTCAGCATCAAGTATCTGCTGTTCGGTCTGTTCGACAGACTTGTCCTCTTCGAACCAGAAGTACTCTTCAAATGAACGTCCCTCGCGAAGGAGAAGTTCAAAATTGTTCTTGCTGATCATTATCGGGCGTACTCCTTCAGGCAGTTCGAAGCCTTTCTCAACCATTACCGAACGATAGTGTTCGAGTTGTTTAAGGTTCCCGAATCCCTTGACTATCAACAGTCCGACATTTCCGAAACTCATCGGTTCGAGATCGAAGTCACGGACCACAAACGAGGAGAAATTGAAGCGGGCCACATCATAAAGCAGCTGGTTGGCACTTACCGAATCACGCGGGAAAGCGAGCACCAGATACTGCGGGGCATTCGGGTCACGCTCGAAATTGGCCGGCTGTCCGTCCGCGCCCACAGGCACGGAATCGTTGGAAAGTCTCATTGTCCAGATCATGCCACGCGAGTTGGACAGTCCGGCATGGGGCGTACGGCCGGCACGCAGGCCTTTCATGATGCCTCCGGCCATATCCGTCATGTCAGTGTCGGGATAACGCTCCAGAAGCGATGTGAGCTGCTCCTTGAACTTCTCGGTATTATCTTCCGTCAGATAAGAGAGCGCATCGATAAATATGAATTTCGGAAGTATCTTCGACAGAGGATAATCACGCTCCATCTGCGCCGTCAGAGAATGCACGGTGGCATTATTGTCGGCGAGATACGCGTCGTACGCGCGCTGATACATGTCTTCCTGGACCTCGTTCATGCGACGCAGATTGTCAAAATAAGAGGGATCCTGCATAGCCTTGCCATAAGGAGAATCCGGGAATTCCGTCAATATCAACTGACGCCATCTTTCCGCCTCCGCCTTCTCGCCGCGGCGCACCGCCATCAGATACATGTTATAGTATACGTCAAGGCGATAGATATTGTCAGGATAGCGTTCAAGCAGTCTGTTGAACTCACGTCTTGCCGCGGAGTAGTCCTCAAGTTTGTCTTTCAGAATGACACCCATATTGTAGAGACCCTCCTGAATCACATCATTGGCTGTATTTATTTCCTCCTCTGTCTTCGGAATCTGCTTCAGATAATATTCGGGCTGATGAGGATCATTCTCGGCATCGAGCTTCTTACGGTTTTCCTCCTGCTGTTCGGGAGTCAGCGTAGAATCGTTGGCAAGAGACTCGTCATCGCCATAATCCTCCTCCTCGTCATCATTGAGAGAGAACGTCGTCTTGTTGCGGCGGCGCCAGTCATCCTCCAGCTTACGCGCTCCCCACCGGCGCTGGAACTCGTTCTTACCCTGATTCTTGGTCATGGCATTATAGAAATACCATGATTTGTCGGAATTCATCATGAACGTATTTGTCGAGCCTTCATCCTTCTTGATGTTATCCTGGCCCTTTCCCTCCTGCTCCGCGAGATATTCCGCACGTTTGGCCTCCTCGGCCTCTTTCTTCTCTTTTTCTATAAGTTCACGGGCAAGACGTTCGGCTACCTTACGCTGCTCTTCGGGAGTCATCTTCGAAAGAGTCAGCAAAGAATCCTGGAGCTCGACATTGCCGGCATACAGGGCAAGCTCGTCGAGCACATCACTCCGGCGTTTAAGCATTTTGTAATCGGGATATGTCTCCGGCAATTGGGGGACGGCCTCGGCATAGCATGGCTGCGCCTTGACATATTCTCCTTGGTTGAAATAGAGATTGCCGAGCGCAAGCTGGGCGAGGGCCTTGTCAATGCCGTTGCGCGTCGATTTCTCCACGGCCGTCTTATAATTCTCGAGGGCCTGCGCGGTATCTCCCCGCGAGAGATACAGATTGCCTATGGCATAATAGATCTGGTCAAGGAACTCGGAATTCCGCGCATAACGGGTCATTGACTTCAGAGAACGCACCTCGCCCTTTATGTTGGAACCTTCGAAGACTTCCGACCGCTTGATACGCGCGTTGAATTTGGCACGATAATCTGTCGAGACACCGGAACCGGCCTTTTTATAAGCCTCATATGCCTTGCGCTTCTGGCCCAGATTCGAATATAGCTGGCCGAGAAGAAACCATAGACGGTTCTTCTGGCTTCCGTGCGCATACTTCACCGCATTGGCAAGAAACGGCACGGCCTTCTCATACTGATTCGTGCGCACGTAATAATCGCCCCAGGCAAGACTATAAAGGTTTTTCAGATTCTTGTTGGTCAGATCCTTCTCCTTGACAATATGCATGGCGTTCTCGGCCTCATACGTCCAGTCGAGCGCACAATAAGAGAGAGCCATCCAGAGTCGTGCTTCCGTTATGACATCGGGAAGCCACTTGAAATGTTTGGAAATATAAAAGAACGTGGCGGCGGAACCGGAGAAGTCTCCGTTAAAATACTGGGCCTTGCCCATCGTAAGCCACGAATTGTGAAGAAATGGATTGAACTCGTCACGGGCGCGAAAAGCCTTTTCCTTGGGAGAAGAACTTTTCTTAGCCGGTTTTTTCTTTATGGAATGAAGCTGTATGGACTTCTGCATCTTCTCGATGGTGCGTTTGAAGTCGCCCGAAGGCTGCGGCCGTTTCTGATCGGCACGCGCCTCGGCTGGATGAATCAGCATGGTCCGCGTGTAATCATCCTGATAGGCGGCTTCCATGGCCTTAAGCTGCTCGTCATAGTGCGTCTTTCCGTTGAAATAGACGTTATAACGCGTATTGAAAGCCTGCCACTGCCGTGACACAGGTGTATTCTTCTTGGTGCTGCAAGCGGCCACCAGAACAGTGATGGCCAGAAGCAACATAAATCTCGTCAATGACTTTGTAAAAACGCGCATAAATCTAAAACGAAATGAGAGTATATCTTATTATTGCAAATTTTTTTGTAATTTTGTGATATGCGAAATATAATGTGCATATTCAGTGTAATTCTTTTGCTTACAGGATGCGGTGCGAACGGCAAAGCCGTGAGTACGGACTCCCTGCAGGCAGAAGAAGTGCGGACACGGTCCGTACCGGCATTCAATGCCGACAGCGCCTACACTTACGTAAAGCGCCAGACAGACTTCGGGCCGAGAGTACCCAACACAGCGCCCCACGACGCCACGGCTGCGTGGCTTTCTTCGGAACTGAAAAGACACGGTGCCGAAGTCACAGAACAGAAAGCGGATCTGCGGGCCTTTGACGGAACCATATTGAAGTCCACCAACATAATGGGGAGCTTCAATCCCGGAATGGACAACAGACTGCTGCTTCTCGCCCATTACGACACGCGCCCCTGGGCTGATGAAGACCCGGACGACTCGAATCATAAAAAAGCGATCGACGGAGCCAACGACGGAGCAAGCGGAGTGGGTGTCCTTCTTGAGGCGGCCCGTATCTTCGGACAGCAGAATCCGGAGACAGGCATAGACATACTCTTTGTGGACTCCGAAGATTACGGCACGGAAGGCGATGACACGAGCTGGGCGCTCGGCGCACGATATTTCGCCGAAAATCCCATTAAGCCGGGATACAGACCCGCAGAGGCCATACTGCTCGACATGGTAGGAGGCAAAGGAGCCGTCTTCCCCGCCGAATATTTCTCAAGACAAGCGGCGCCGGGACTTGACGACGCATTTCGTGCGGCGGCGGCCAGAGCCGGACATGGAGACATGTTCCCGAGAAACTACGGCGGCGCGGTCACCGACGATCATGTGGAACTCATAAAACAGGGCATTCCGGCGATCGACATCATAGATTACCGGGTCAATGAAGGGTTCTGCCCGACCTGGCACACAATGGCCGACAATATCGACAACATCGACAAGGAGAGTCTGCGTGCCGTAGGGGAGACGCTTCTGCACTTCATATACAGATAAACCAAGAGTCACGAAAGCGACCGAATCAAAACGAATAAAAAAACAACACAGGATATGGATTTCATTCAGGAACTTACATGGCGCGGCATGGTGCACACCATGATGCCGGGCACAGACGAACAACTTAAAAAAGAAATGACCACCGCCTATCTGGGAATCGACCCGACGGCGGATTCACTCCATATAGGCCATCTCTGCGGCGTAATGATGCTCCGTCACTTCCAGCGCTGCGGACACAAGCCGCTGGCACTCATCGGAGGCGCCACGGGCATGATCGGCGACCCTTCGGGCAAATCAGCGGAACGCAATCTGCTCGACGAGGCGACACTGCGCCACAATCAGGAGGCGATCAAAAAACAATTGTCGAAATTTCTCGACTTCGACAGCGACGCCCCCAACCGTGCGGAAATGGTCAACAACTATGACTGGACCAAAGACGTGACCTTCCTTGATTTCGCACGCGAGATCGGCAAGCATATCACCGTCAACTATATGATGGCCAAAGACTCCGTGCAGAAACGACTCAACGGAGAAGCCCGCGACGGACTGAGCTTCACCGAATTTACCTATCAGCTTCTCCAGGGTTTCGACTACTATACCCTCTACAAGGAGCGCGGATGCCGTCTGCAGCTCGGCGGCTCGGACCAGTGGGGTAACATCACCACCGGCACGGAACTCATACGCCGAAAACTCGGCGGCGAGGCCTATGCCCTGACCTGTCCGCTTATCACCAAGGCAGACGGCGGCAAATTCGGCAAGACGGAAAGCGGCAACGTATGGCTTGATCCGGAACGCACCTCACCTTACAAATTCTATCAGTTCTGGCTCAACGTATCAGACTCCGACGCCGAGAAATATCTGAAGATATTCACCTTCCTCACTCAGGAAGAGATAGCCGCCCTCGCCGAGGAGCACGCAGCTGATCCGGGGCAGCGTCCCATGCAGAAGCGTCTCGCAAAAGAGCTTACAATCATGGTCCACAGCGAGAAAGACTATGAGGCCGCCCTCGAGGCATCGGCCATACTCTTCAGCAACAAGGCGGCCGAAGCTCTCCGGAATCTTGACGAGCGCACACTGCTCGACGTGTTCGAGGGAGTTCCCACATTCCAGATCTCCAGAAGCGAACTTGAGGCAGGAATCCCCGTGCTTGACCTTCTGGCAGTGAAAGCCGCGGTCTTCCCATCGAAAGGAGAGGCACGCAAAATGATACAGGCCGGGGGTCTGAGCATCAACAAAGAGAAATATACTGATCCCGCAGGCACCGTAGACGCGTCCGCACTTCTGGGAGGCAAGTATATACACGTGCAGAAAGGAAAGAAGAATCACTTCCTTCTCGTAGCCGAATAACCATCCCGCACACCATGAAACTCCGCCATATAGTCAATATCCTGGCCCTGCTTCTCGCAAGTCTCGCCACGACCGGCTGCAGCGACAGGAGCAGCAATGACAAAGAGCTTTCCGAACTCTACAAAGCAGTAGACGAGGAAATCTCCCGACGCACCACATATATGGCGGAAAAAAAGAAACGCATCGACGCCACCCGCCAGGAATATGAGGCGGAGACCTCCGATGCGCGACGGATGCGGGTCCTCGACAAACTCATAGCGGAGTACGAGTCGTATATAAGCGACTCGGCACTCCACTATGTGACCGAGGCCGAAACCGTGGCGCAAAGACTCGGCGACCGCCGCGAGGCGACACGCCTCCGCATAAAAAAGGCTGACATAGCCTCTCATGCGGGACTTTTCACAGAAGCCCACCAGCTGCTTGCCGACATAAAGAGAGAAGATCTTGACACGACACTGCTGGCAAATTACTACGCCACCTACAGCGGCCTCTATCAATATGAATGCGAGTACCTGCCCGAAGGAGAATATTCTAAACGAAGTCAGGAATTACGCAACATATACACCGATTCGCTGATGAGAGTGTCGAGTCCTGAATCATTCGACTATCTGGTCAACTGGGCCGCACTGGAGATCGGCAAAGGCAATAACGAGGACGTGAGAAAGCGTCTGGAGGCCAATCTGAAGAAATACAACTCCGGCACGCGTCAATATTCGATACTGGCCTCGATCATGGCGTTCATGTACCACACGATGGGACGTGACGACGAATACAAACGTTATCTGTCGCAGACAGTCATTTCCGATATAAAAGGCGCCGTAAAAGAGAATGTGGCGATACGCGAACTGGCCACACAGGTATTCGAGGACGGGGAGATCGACCGGGCCAACCATTACCTGAAAGTAAGTTTCGACGACGCGAACTTCTATGCCGCACGTATGCGCAACGCGCAGTCCAGCCGCATGCTGCCCGTGATCGACAAAGCATATGACACACGCCAGAAAGAGCTGCAGTCGCGCCAGAGAGTTCTGATATACATCACCAGCGGACTTCTGATACTCGTAGCCGGCGCAGTGTTTTTCATTCTCAAGCAGGTCAAGCGCATAAAGGAGGCCAACCGCCGCGTGAACCGAAGCAACGAGGAGCTTCAGGCCATGTCGGCACAGCTGAAAGCGATGAACGCCACCCTCGAAGACACCAACAAAGAGCTCAAGGCCTCGAACAAGACCAAGGAGGAATACGCGGGATTGTTTATGGAATTCAGTTCGTTCAACATATCCGCTCTTCAGAAATATCACCTCGCGCTGCGTAAGCTCGCCGTGCAGGGCAATGTGAAAGGAATACTCAAGAAGCTTGACGAAGGAGACGTGTCGGCAGACTCCCTGAAAATATTCTATACTAAATTCGACGAGGCTATACTAAACATATATCCGTCATATATCGAAAAGGTCAACCAGCTTCTGACACCTGACAACCAGATCGTACTCAAAAGCGGGGAAAAACTCAACACGGAATTACGCATCATAGCACTTATCCGCTTAGGCATCACAGACAGCGAGAAAATATCCCAGTTCCTCAGATGCTCTATCTCGACCATCTACACATACCGTTCAAAACTCAAACGGAGGGCTATGCATCCCGATGAATTCGAGAATGAAATATTAGCCATATAGAGCGTTCCAAAAGCGACAAAACATAACAAAACAAGCAAAGACTGTCTACATTACGGGAAAAAGACAGTTTGATTTTCATACTTACACACCAAATACATTTCATTGATTATCAATTTATTAATATATGCATGAGTTTAGATTTCAGTTTGATGGGTTTGATCTCTTCCCATTTATTTTTGAATTTTGCAACAGAAACCCGCGAGGGACATGCAACAGCCTTTGCCGGGGAAACCGGAAACCGAAAGAACTAACAACACAACAATAACAATCATGAGAACTCAAACGAGAAGAATCCGTGCGATGGCGGCCGGTATGCTGGCTGTCGTCGCCATGCTGTTGTCGCCAATAGCGTCGGCGGCTCAGATCAAAGTCAAAGGTTGCGTGACCGACGCGACCGGCGAACCGTTAATCGGAGTTACGGTGCTCGTGAAAGGGACAGCCAAAGGCACCTCGACCGACATCGACGGCAATTACGCGCTGAGTGACGTAGCCGACAACTCGACACTGATTTTCACATATGTCGGCTACAAGCAGGTGGACGAGAATGTCAAAGGGCGTACCACCATCGACGTCACGATGCATGAAGACAGCGAGATCCTCAACGAAGTAGTCGTGGTCGGCTACGGCTCGCTGAGCCGCAAGGAGGTCTCCAGCTCAATCGTACAGGTTGACAAGAAAGACTTCAACAAAGGCGCCATGAACAATGCGATGGAAATGCTGTCGGGCAAAGTGGCCGGTCTTAACGTATCGACCACGGCGGCAGCCAACCCCAACGGCTCGTCGGAGCTTCAGGTGCGCGGCGCCACCTCGATAAGCGCCGGCAAC
>DAAV01000042.1:2489-13513 GCA_001701295.1 Bacteroidales bacterium H10 | reverse complement strand
CAATCTGAATGCACCTTCTCCGATTTTAGTCACAGAGTTTGGTATAGTCACCGAGGTTAGATACGCGCAAGATTCGAATGCTTTATCAGCAATGCCGATTACATTGTAATCTATACCATCCTTGCTAACTGTCGAGGGTATGGTTACAGCCGTTGGTTCTGTGAGTAGATTTCCGATCACTTCGGCATAAGGTGCGCCTCCTTCCGTAGAATACAGTCTGAAAATCAGGCCATCATGCCGAAGGCCAGTCTGAGCCATTAACGGCAGGGCGAGAAGTACTGCCAGCGTCAGGAGTAAAAAATTTTTCATTTGCATGTTAAGTTTAGATTATTGGAATTGAGTTGTTACATAGGAGTAAATTCGCTCTGCCTCGGCAGAACGAGGTAACAGTTTATAATCGGCCTGTTGCATCTCATCGATAAAACATGGATTAAGCCTGGTCGTTGTGTAATACCTGCAATCAGTGTCTAACATAATATTTCTAACAAAATATTATGTTAAAAAATCAGACAATTACATATCCATTAGCATCTTCTGTTGCTCCATCCCTAAATTAGACTTTGAATTTTGCGAGAATTTCTGACAATCAAGAATCAGTACAGATACGCTTTTCATTATGTCTGCCAAACGTTCCGCATTGACCTTGGCTCGGATAAGTCTCGCCGTGCTGGCGAGGTCTTATGGTCTTACAGATGGCCTTACAGAAGGTCTACGATTGCAAAATTAATAAAAAAATTTTAAGTACATGATAATAATTTGAAAAGATCGAAATCCAGGGTATAAAGTCGGACGCATAGGCATGGTTAAAATTTCCTCCGGCCCACCAGAGGTAGGNNCATGTCCCAGAGATAAAACCGATACTTCATCTCCTGCCGTTTCATATTTCTATTTCCAGACAAAGAACATCAGCAAGTCGGTCAACAGCGCGATGGATACGAGAAATATCTGCATCCGGCGCCTTGTCTCGGGGCTACAGTCGTTGAAAAACCACAACTTGCTGTTATTATACCAGTGAAGCGACCATTTCCAACGGCGCAACATCCCGATAAGCCAGAATATGAGAAGAGCGGCGACAAAGAGCAACGCATAACGCGGATGCGACTTCATCCACTCGAAAAATAATTCAACGTTGCCGTTTACGGCATATGATATTTCAGTCAGGCAGTTCATGTCCTATACATAAGACAAAAATGCTAATTTTTTGTCTTGTGTGCAAGACAATCTCAAAAAAAAATGCAAATTGACCTAATTTATAGAGAATTTTCAGGGACCGTATTCTATACTCCAGTGGTCGTCAAGCCTCTTCCGTGGCATAGGTCTATTTGCCTTGTCAGGCGCATATTCCTTCCACATTTCGTGCAGATCAAAATCCTCGTAGAAGTCCATGTCGTCGGGACGGTTCTGACAGTAGACATATCGCACCGTGAATCCGTCCATGTTCCCGTAAGTATAACATATAATATCAATCACTCCGTTGGGAGGATAGCACTCGATTCCTGTGCAGCCAATACGATGCAGAAGCTAGTCGAGCGTCGCCCGGCGTTCATCGCCCAACCCGGTTACAAACAGGGAATCCGCCTTGTTCCAGAGCAACGCGAGGCGTTCTTTTCCTGTTGCGGGGTCGTAAATGGAGGTGGTATCCGGCGGATAGCGAACAAAATCATCAGCGGACGCACTGCCGACAATCGCCACGACACTGTCAAAATCCGCGCGATGGGCACGGAAGTTCTCCTTCAGCCATTCGTCGGAAGGCGGCGCGGCATTGTAGCATCCGGCACAAAGCACGGCAAGAGCTGACGGCACCGCCAAGCTTCGTCCCCACTGCCGAAATATGTCCGCGACTACACTCATTCTCCTGCCATCTGTCGATTGAATATGCAAAATTAACGATTCCTGCTGACATTCCACCGCTTTATGCCGCAAAACATCCAGATTCTTTTTCTCATAGTCGCAGTAGATTTTAGGTTCTGAAAGACAGTTTATTGAGAAAAATCACTAATTTTGTAATGTGATATGCTACAATCCATCAGATATAGTTGCCTTATGGATGCGATATCTACAAAGAATAAGCCGTTTTTATAACCGACTTTGACATAAAAAATAATTAAAAAGACATGAAATTTATTTACATACTTTCTTTCCTATTATCCACAGTCCCTGTTTTTGCGGCTCCTGTTACCCCGGATGCCGCACTGAAAAGATTGCGAAGTAAGAATATGTCCCGCGTCATAGGCGCGCCCCAGACATCACATTTCAAAATTTCTAAAATTATGACTGACAGTTGCGGCAACAACACCGTTTATCTTTTCGATTCTAAAGACGGTTTTGTCGTTACTCCTGCCGATGATGCATTTCCTGCATTGCTTGGGTATGGAGACAGCCAAATATATGATTCTGCCGACAATCTCCCAACAGGATTTAACGA
Organism: Bacteroidales bacterium H10; assembly: GCA_001701295.1. Taxonomy (GTDB): domain Bacteria; phylum Bacteroidota; class Bacteroidia; order Bacteroidales; family Muribaculaceae; genus Lepagella. The sequence continues at coordinate 11,088 of DAAV01000042.1, read as the reverse complement.
GTGGCTGCAATATATGAGCCGATGTATTTCAGAAGCCGCCGTTGATGAAAATGAATTTAGTGTAGGTTATTCTGTAGGTGAGGCAATCGCTCCACTCTGTATGTCCTCATGGGGACAGGGAGAACCATTCAATCTGGAGTGCCCGGAATATAACGGAGAGAAGTGTCTTTCGGGATGCGTGGCTACAGCAATGGCTCAGGTGATGAAGTATCACAACTGGCCGCCACAAGGAAAAGGAGAGCTGACATACCGTGCCGAAAAAATAGGGACAGATATCTATACCGATTTCTCTCAATACACGCTTGACTGGGAAAACATGCTCGGTGACTACTCCGCATCATCCGCTACCGAACAACAGAGACAAGCCGTGGCCCATCTGCTGCGAGGTTTGGGAGGAAGTGTACGTATGAACTATTTTCCGACGGCTTCCGGTGCCGATATCAACGATGCCACTCAAGCTCTGCTGAAATATTGGGATTACAGCGACGATATAAGATATATTCGTCGTAGCTGGTTCACGCTTTGTGACTGGTCCCAGTTGCTCTACGATGCATTGAAGAATTATGGGCCGATATTGTACGGAGGCTTTTCGGTTGCATCCGCCCATGCGTTCGTATGCGACGGCTATGATGGAGAAGGGTTGTTCCACTTCAACTGGGGCTGGGACGGCAAGGCAGACGGATATTTTGCCATTGACTTTCTTAATCCTGTTGTAGAGGATGAACCAAAGAAAACGGGCTATAACGGCGCTCAGAGTGCCTTGTTGAACATTCATCCACGTTCACCGGAGAATCCCGGAATACGCACCTATGCACTGTGGCTTGATTCATACTATATCGATCCCGCGACACAATCCTGGGATGAAGCTCCGCATACTCTGCATCCCGGCGACAGCTTCAAGATGAGAGGTGAATGCGTCAACTACGGTCCGTTTGCAATTCCTGCAGGTTCAAAATTCGCTACTTTATTCACTTCCTTTTATGATGGGACAACAGTTCCATCCAACATTGTGGAACTAAAATCCGATTTGAGAATTTACGGCAATTTTGACAGTGAAATGAAAAATGTTCCTGAAGGATTGTCTGACGGACTCTATTTACTTGAAAACGATTTTTATATCAGCCCTTCAGGCTGGGGGCACGGCATACTTATGCCCGGTTCAGGACAATACTGCGCTTTGGTGGAAAACAACGGCTCCGATATTCGGTTTATTGAATCCATATTTCCTCCGAAAATAGAGGAAGCAGACTTTCCGGATCAATTTGACCTAAACTCATCGACAGTATTTCACGCAAACATATGCAATTCCACACCTCGAAAACTTGAGCGTCCCGTGCGCGTCGAGCTTATACAGGATGGAACAGTGAAGGGATGGTCTCCATGGGTTAATGCTTCTTTGGGACCAGAAGAGATAATTGACTTGGAAATGAAAGTCGATAATTGGATATGGAAAGAAAAAAGCAATTCCCATAGCGGCGACTACGTCTTATGTCTGAGTGTCCGCAATCCCTATGGAGACATATGGATACCAATGGGACAAGGTAAAAAGGTAACAGTATCAGACTCTGCCGCCATAGGTGCAGTCAAATTAGATGACATTTCAGCTGATGCCATATATGATTTGTACGGCAGGAGAGTATCGGATGATGTCAATGCTCTGTCTCCGGGCCTATACATCAGGCAGCATAACGGTATCGTTTCAAAAATCGCCATTCCATTCAAGTAGAGTTTTCTAATAACCCCGGCAAACAGGATGACTTCTATGGATGGTTTCGGAAGCTACAGTAATTCACCTGTCATGAGGTTATTTTTTCCAGAATGACTGCGTGAAGAGGAGGAGAATGGTGAAGATCTCGAGACGACCCACAAGCATTATGAAACTGAGCAGCCATTTGGCGCCATCGGAAACAAGGGAATAATCTCCATTTACACCTGTAGCGTCAGAACCGAGACCTGTATTGGATATTGCCTGCAACGCACAGAAAAAACCTTCCGAAAGCTCCATACCCATCAATGACAGCAACACACCTCCCAACACAATTATTATGATGTACATGAAGAGAAATGCAAGGGTCTTGTTCACTATAGCTGTCTGCGTTCCTTTTCCGTTCAGACTGACAGTTGTGACGGCCCCTGGATGCATCATCTTGTAAAATTCATTTTTGAGGAATTTGAAGAGAATGACAAATCGATCAATCTTGGCACCGCCTGAGGTTGATCCTGCAGACGCCCCGACCAACATCATGATGATGAGCATTACTACCGACAGTGATCCCCAGTCATGGAAATCCGGTTCGGTAATACCTGTCGATGACAGAAGCGATACAGCCTGAAATAGGGGATCTATCGTAAGATCAGCCACACTCAGATTGGATCCGCCTATCAGGATATCTATATCAAAGATTATCATACCGACAATTATAAACCAGATATATACTTTCAGAACAGTATTTCTCAACAAGCCTTTAGTTTTACCGGTGGCTGTATTATAGATCAGAGAGAAATTGACGCCTCCTATAAACATGAAGATAATCATCACGATTTTCACGTATATGGAGTTCAAGTCATGGATGCCTCCGTTATCGGTCGAAAATCCACCGGTCGACATTGTAGAAAGTCCGTAGCAAAACGCATCGTAGAATCCCATGTCGGAAAAAGAAAGCAATATGATCAGAAGCACGGTCAGAATAGCATATACGCCCCACAGCCCTTTTGCAGTATAACTGACACGGGGACGCAGCTTGTCATGCGTAATGCCGGTAACCTCCGCATTGAACATCTGCATTCCGCCAGAGGTATTGAGCATTGGAACGACAGCAAGTGTAAAGAGTATGATTCCAAGACCGCCGATCCATTGAGTCACACACCTCCATACAAGTATCGACTTCGGCACATTGCAGAGAGAGGGGAGGACCGAAGCTCCGGTAGTCGTAAATCCGCTCATGGTCTCGAAAAAGGCATCGGTCACCGACATATGAGTGCCGTACAACATAAACGGCAACATGCCGAAAAGCGAGAGAATGACCCATGTGAACCCGGTAAGCAATATGGCTTCACGCTTGCCCATCTCTCTTGACTTGGGTTTTAGAAATGTCATCAGCGCTCCGGATCCTCCGGTAACCCCGATACAGATCAGAAAAGGTAGCACGCTCTCATCTTTATTGAAAAATGCCACCAGACAGGGAAGAATCATAAACAACGCCTCGATCATGAGAAGCCATCCCACAACACGAAGCAGCATCAGAATATTTATATAGGATCTTTGTCTAAGATACAAGGGCATACTTAAGCAACTTTATACCGACGGACCAGATTATTTCGGCCAATTCCTTAACTGTTTAAACAATCAGTTGAACCATTTTTCTATTTTCTGAATGGTTCCCATCAAAGAGAATACCACGACATAATCCCCTTCCCGGATATGGGTGTTACCGTTGACCAGCATCACATCCTCATTGCGGACCAGTGCGGCGAGAGTCATTCCGAACGGAAGCCTCAGGTCTTTAACAGCCCCTTTCGTGATTTTAGCACCATTCTTGACATAGATTTCCGCCACTTCCGCATCGGCGAGCGCGAAAAATCTTGAGTTGCTCTCGTCCGCATCCAGAAGAATCTTATAGATTCGGCTCGAAGCAAGAAGTTTCTTATTGATCGTATTGCCTATATTCAGATTTTCCGCCAGACCGAGAAATTGTAGATTTTCCACATCAGCAATGGTTTTGGGAACACCGAATTCCTTTGCGGTCAGACATGTCAGGATATTGGTCTCCGACGAATCCGTCAAGGCAAGAAATGCGTCATATTGATAGATATTGTTCTCACGAAGCACCTCGATGTCACGTCCGTCACCGAAAACGATCTCACAATCCGGCAGTTCCGTGGCAAGTTGCTCANNCATACGGCCATGTCGGTCTCGAGAATCTTGATGTGAAACTTGTCGTGATATAGCTCGGCGAAACGACGTGCAATCCGGCTGCCACCCATTATAAGAGCCTTCTTAATGACCTTTTTTGTTTTGCCGCACAATTCACGGACCTGCTGGATGTAAGGGGGAGTAGTAATGAAATACACCACATCGTCAGGCAGGATCTCGTCATTACCGTTAGGGATGATAGTCTCATTCTTACGCTTGATGGCAGCTATATGGAAATCATGGGTCGTGACCGGCATGTCTTTCAGTTTCACGTTCAGAAGAACGGAATTGGAGTGTATCTTCACACCGATCAGCAACAGAGCTCCGTTATGAAGTTCACCCCAGTAGCGCGCCCAGTTATGAGACAGAGACAATGCGATGTCATTGGCCGCAAGATGTTCGGGATAGATTACAAAATCTATTCCCAGCTCGCGTATGACCTGCCGGTTCTCAGGCACAAGGAATTCGCTGTTGTCTATACGCGCCACCGTCTTTTTCGCCCCCATCTTCTTGGCAATGGCACAACTGGCCATATTGCGGGTTTCAAAAGGGGTGACCGCTATATACAGATCGGCGTCATGCACCCCGACCTCGCGAAGGCTCTCGAACGAAGAAGTGGAACCGTTCCATGTCATCAGATTGTAATTTGAATCGATGATATCAAGTTTTGTCTGATCACTGTCGAGCAGTGTGATATCCTGATTCTCCTTAGACAACATTTTGGCAAGATGTGTGCCGACCTCGCCGGCGCCTGCTATGATGATCTTCATNNATCCGAACTTCAAATAATAATCAGCCCCAATCGGCCGAAATTGCATTTTCAAGGTTCTCCACAGCACTTACAATCCCGTTGACATCGTACCCGCAATCGGCATGAAGTTCGGATACGGTGCCCTGGTATACCCAGTTGTCGGGAATACCGAGATTTGTAACCCGCATCTTTCTGTCATGCTGCTCAAGCCACTGGTCGACCGCAGCACCGAACCCGCCTGTCACGCATCCGTCCTCTACCGTTATAATTCCTTTATATCTACGGGATATTTCCTCCAACGCGTCCTCGTCAAGAGGTTTTATCCAGATCATGTCATAATGATCCACAGATATGTTTTTATTTTTCAGTTCCTTTATTGCCGTGGCAACATCGACACCTACCGGTCCGACGGACAGAATGGCGATTCGCGCCTCCGGATTGTCGGTCAACTTTCTTGATTTTCCGGGTTCAATATTCACAAATGGTGTCTGCCAGCATTTGGTATATGACTTTCCTCTCGGGTATCTTATGGCCAAAGGGCCGTGCCATGAGAGAGAAGAGAACATTATATTTCTCAGCGTCTCCGAATCCATAGGGGCTGCCACCTTAATCCCCGGTATGATCCGCAGATATGAAATATCAAATACGCCATGATGCGTCACACCGTCTTCACCTACTATGCCCGCACGGTCTATGCAGAACGTGACAGGAAGATTCTGGATAGCCACATCATGAATGATATTATCGAAACCTCTCTGCAGGAACGAAGAGTAAATGGCGACAAACGGTCTCTTGCCGGCCGCCGCGAGACCACCGGCAAAGGTAACCGCATGACCTTCAGAAATGCCGACGTCGAACATCCTGTTGGGAAAACGCGCCATTTTATTCATTGATGTTCCAGAAGGCATCGCGGCAGTAATGCCGACTATTGAATCGTTCTTTTCGGCAAGTTCGACAAGAGTGTCTCCAAACACTTCCTGCCAGAGAGGATATTCATCCTTATCCTTTGTATCACATTGTCTTCTCGCCGTCTCGGGATCGAATTTACCCGGAGCATGCCACGGAGCGGGATTAATCTCAGCGGCCGCGAATCCTTTGCCCTTGCGTGTGTGGAGATGAAGAATCCGCGGACCTTTCATTTCCTTTATGTCCTGGAGGACCTTGACAATCTTGGTGACATCATTTCCGTTGAAGGGTCCGAAATATCTTATATTCAGCCCCTCGAATATATTTTGCTGACGCGCGACAAGAGATTTAAGCGCATTGTTGAACCGCAAAAGCTGACCTTTGCCTTTGTCTTCTATGAGGCCCCATTTCTTGAACAGATTGTACGCATTGAAGCGCAACCGGTTATAGCCGGCCGATGTCGACATTTCCGAAAGATACCGATGAAGCGCACCGACATTATCGTCAATCGACATATCATTGTCGTTCAGAATAATAAGAAGATTGTTGGGACTCAGCGACGCATTGTTGATACCTTCGAACGCTATGCCGTTGCTTATGGATGCGTCTCCTATCAGAGCCACCGTCTTACGGTCTTCCTCTCCGGGGGTGTNNTTCATATCCGCTATAGCCATGCCGAGAGCAGCAGAAATGGAGTTTCCCGCATGTCCGCATACAAAAGAATCATATTCACTCTCAAAAGGAAAAGGAAAACCGCTTATGCCGTTTTTCTTCCGCTGGTTTGCAAATGATTCGAACCTCCCCGTAAGAAGCTTATGCGCATAGGCCTGATGGCCGACGTCGAATACGATCCGGTCGCGCGGCGTGTCAAATACATAATGCATCGCGACTATTATATCGACTGCACCCATGCTTGAGCCGAAATGTCCCGGATTGACCGACAGACTTGAAATAAGGAATTCCCTTATCTCATTGCAGAGATAGGGAAGTTGCTCGACTCTTAGACATTTAAGGTCTTTGGGTGATTTTATGGTTGAGAGCAATGGATAGGTCTCTTGAAGCATTTCCTGTTATCTTTCTGTTCCTGAATTATTTCTTATTGTTTTTCACTCCGATTCCATACTTTCTGAAAAGCGGCACAAATATGATTATAGCTGTAATCGCCAGCAGAAGTAAATTCTTGAGATTTACTCCGCCGTACCTCAGCAACAGCCATGCGAGCCATAACCATACCATGAAAAGGAGCGAGAGTCCTATAAGCACAGATTTTTTCATTATAATGCGAAGATAACAAAAAATCCGCAACTGACCATTCACGTTCAGTCAATAATTGACAAACTTACAAATAAAGGCATAAAAATTTCATTTATTACCGAAATTTGAGTATTTTTGTAATTTACTTTCAAGATTCCAAGAATAGAACCGAAAATGAAATTCCGATTCATTCCGCATAATGTCATACCTCTCGCCGTCTCTGTTTTTTTTATATTTCCGACGGCCTGTTCAAATAAAGAACATAAAACAGCCGATCCCGGTAATATAGAAGAATTCGTAACGAATATTCCAGAAAAGGCGCAGGAACCGAAAGTTCCGCGTCCCGGAGATCCCGACTATCGTTTCATCGACGGGAACGAGATAATCAGTTATCTTGACACATGCGATGATTCCTCGAGATATGACGGAGGCATTTTGTCAGTAATAGCCAGAGAAGTGCCTAAATATGCCGACAGACTGCTCGCCAGCCAGTCCGACAGATTCCTGGTGGTCGACAAAGCAAGTATGCGTGTCATCCTGTATGACAGATTCGGTCATATAGAAAAAGCATATGACATGGCATGTGCGAAAAATTTCGGGACAAAACACAAAAAAGCCGATTCGAGAACACCGGAAGGCTTTTTTGAAGTAGAAGGGATATACAACAGCACAGAATGGCTCTTCACCGATGACGATGGTGTCACCTCAAAGAAAAAAGGGCAATTCGGGCCTCGTTTTATAAGACTCAAGATNNCTACACGGCACGTGCTCGCCTTGGTCAATCGGTCACCGCAGCAGTCACGGCTGTATAAGAATAACCAACGAGAACATTATGGAGCTTGTCGAGCTTGTCGAACCCGGGATGCCTGTAATCGTGCTTCCCGGCAAGAAAGACCGAGCGGTGAACCGTGAGGAGGGATATGACATACCTTTCTTCCCCACAGCACCGAAATATGCAATGACAGAGACGGAAAAGGCTCTTAAAATAAACAAGACAGACAATAAGACCGAATCTATAAAATCTGATTCTACCGTAATTTCAGACAGCAGTCCGATATTTGAAACAGATGATATCAAAGAAAACTCTGAAACAAACGACAGCGTCCGCAATGACAAAATCTCCGTTCCGGATTCTATATGATACGATCAAGAAAGTATCTGAATTTAAAGGTGGAGTTTGAATTTAAAACGTCCTGAGATATTAGAGATTGATTGACCGCGACTTCAAATTCTCTCTCAAAAATAATATTTTATTATTCGATTTATTCGATGAATGCGGATATATTTTGTATCTTTGCGTCAATAAATTTTGGAAAAGACTCTGATGAGAAACTACGATAACTACACACCTGAGATAAACTACAATGATGAAGTCACTATAGCGGAAAAAAATCCAGCCGCAGACCCCGTCAAAACCATACGAAAAACCCAGCGGAAACGTAAAGGGCAGAAAAAAGAGGAGATTCCTTCGGAACTGAAAACATCGAATAAACCGGCGTTTTCTTCTTTACGCCGCATACGCGATTGGTTTGCAAGTCCGCAGTTCCGGATATTGTCGGGAATCTTCCTCGGTTGCGTGGCCATTTATCTGGCGGTGGCATTTTGCGGATATTTCACGACCTGCATTCAGGATCATTCCAAAATAGCGGAATCTCCGATAGGATTCGCTCCAAAAGTCGCAAATCCCGGTGGAGAAGGGGGAGCCCGTCTGTCTGAATTTCTGATTAACGAGGGATTCGGAGTCGGCTCTCTCGTCATAATCATATGGCTTGGCG
>DAAV01000042.1:0-2469 GCA_001701295.1 Bacteroidales bacterium H10 | reverse complement strand
CTATAAAATGTATGGTGGCACTGATCACAGTATCGCTGATCATCGGTCTTGTCACCTACAGCATGCATACTTCCGTAAACTGGGGTGGATATCATGGCACCTATGTCAATGAATTTATAATCAATTTCATAGGCGGCATAGGATCGGTGCTTCTAAGCATTTTCATGATCGCGGTTTTTGTCGTGATCTGTCTAAGAGACCTCGTCAACTGGATAATAAGAGTAAAAAAAGCAAGATCTGAAAAACGGCGTATCGCAGCAGAAGAAAAAGCTGCAAGACTTGCCCGGGAAGAAGAGATCAGACGAATGCAGGAACAGGAAAAGATAGATGATCTGCGTGCAGGCGAAGCTTCAGCATTCACTACCACAGGAATGAGCGATGATCCTGAAGCAGACGTCGCAATGGAATTTAACGAATCAGACACTTCTCTTTATGATATCAGCGACGAGATCGATACTCTCCCGGAATCATCAATAAGGAATGCGGTGAACACTGTCACAGTCAATGACCCGATTCCCGAAACTGACCTAAAAAAGAGCGATGAAACCGAAGATTCCGGAAAAGCTTCCGACTATGAATCCGATATACAGCAGATATCGGGGAATGATATGGAATCCGCAAATCCGGATAATTCTGCCGACAGCAAAATGCTTGTAAATGTAAATGAAATCGACCAGACCGCCAACAGAAGATTCAGGCCGGACATAGAGCATTTTGAAGACCAAAAATATAAATTTCCTCCATATGATATTCTTACAGAAGGGAAGGCCCGTGTGGAGGTCGACAAGGAAGAACAGATAGAAAACAAGAAAAAAATTGAAAAGACTCTTCTTGATTTCGGAATACCAATCACAAAAATAGAAGCGACTGTCGGCCCTACAGTCACACTTTATGAGATTGTACCCGACAATGGAGTAAAGATCGCCAAGATACGAAGTCTCGTAGACGATATCGCTTTAAGTCTCTCGGCAATAGGCGTACGCATCATCGCGCCAATACCGGGGAAAGGTACCGTGGGAATAGAGGTAGCCAACAAAGATCCGCAGACTGTATCTATGAGAACAGTCATACAGTCGCAGAAATATCAGGAATCGCGTTATAAATTACCGATAGCACTCGGTTCGACAATCTCCAATGATGTCTATATAACCGACCTGACAAAGATGCCTCACCTTCTTGTGGCAGGTGCGACAGGACAGGGTAAATCGGTAGGTCTCAATGCAATCATTGCGTCGCTGCTTTACTGTAAAGCCCCGCATGAAGTCAAATTTGTCATGATCGACCCCAAACAGGTGGAATTCAGCCTGTATAACAAGCTGAAAAATTACTACATGGCGATGATTCCCGGTGATGACGATGAAGAACCCGTCATAACAGACATGGCAAAAGTCGAGGCGACTCTCAATTCATTGACAATAGAGATGGAACAGAGATACACCTTGCTTAAAAATGCCCATACACGCAATATTGAAGAGTATAATGGAAAAATAAGGGAAGGACTGCTCAATCCCGGTGAGGGACATCGGTTCCTGCCATATATTGTGGTGATCGTCGATGAGTTCGGAGATCTCAAAATGGTACTCGGCAAAAATGTAGAGACGCCTATCGCACGTCTCGCCCAAAAGGCCCGTGCTGTGGGAATGCATGTCATCATCGCCACACAGCGTCCTTCCACCGATGTGATCACCGGAATCATCAAAGCCAACTTCCCGGCCAGAATTTCATTTAAAGTCTCTTCAGGAGTCGACTCTAAAACAATTCTCGATACTCCAGGCGCACAACAGCTGATCGGCCGGGGAGACATGCTCATATTCAACAACTCTGAAATGGTCCGCGTGCAGTGCGCATTCATCGACACACCGGAAGTGGAAAGAATTTGTGAATATGTCGAGAAGCAGCCCTATCCGCAAGGAATATATGAATTGCCTGAACCTCGTCTCGAATCCGGAGAGGCAATGAATGAAGGCGGACCGATAGGCGAACGTGACGAACTTTTTGTAAAAGTGGCACGTGATGTCGTCAATTCCGGCCGGGCCTCTACATCGTCTGTACAAAGATTTTACGAAATAGGTTACAACAGGGCAGGAAGAATCATGGATCAACTTGAACGCGTCGGAATAGTGGGACCTTCCCAAGGCGGAAAGCCCAGAACAGTATTGGTCGACGCCATGAAACTCGAAGAAATTCTGGCAAGTCTGGATTGACCGGAAGAAATCAGTCAAACAGCTTCAATGAACAACTAAAAAACATGACATGAAATGAAATACAAGATAATCCTCTTACTTGTCTCGCTATGCATGCTTATGCCTGCATATGCGGCCGAGACTGCATCGCAGATTCTCGACAAGGCGGTCTCGAATATAAACAAAAAATCGAATTTAAGCTGCTCATTTTCTATTTCGGGTGACGGAACAGCACTGTCAGGCAAACTTGTATCGGCAAAAAATAAATTCAAGATAACCACGCCCG
>DAAV01000067.1 GCA_001701295.1 Bacteroidales bacterium H10 | reverse complement strand
TACGACTCTCTTAAATTTTAAGAGTTCCTTACGCCTCTATTTCTAAAAAATTTCCTAATTTTGCAAATATGAATTTCAAAGAGATATATAATCCCAAATACGTCTACGAAGGTTTTTTCGAGACATATTTCATACGTCCTTTTTTTCACCATTATGCCGACTTCCGTACTCCTGAATCAGGAGGGTCATGTCTGAGATCTCTGCTGGCATGGTTTATAGTGACTCTCGGTATATCTGGTATAATGATGGGACAGGTAGGACTGCTCGGTCCGGAAGTAGGATTTACCGCTCTTATCGTTGTCGCGGTAATCTGGGGGATTTTTTCCCTGACACCCCTTGTCGCACTTGTGGCGCGCACTGCCAATGGCGCTCCGGAGAAACCTTTCAGACCGAAAATGCTGGGTGTCGACACCCTCCTTGCTGCCTGCTGTCTGTTATTCTTCCTTTTCGGATTGCCGATGATGATCACTACTCTCAATTCCGGAAGCCTTAATCCGGACGCGGGGATGACCGATGAAACTGATACCGCCCTGTTCGAAGAAGAATACGTAAAAGAAGAACCAATCTTCACATATCAGGATGAAGCTGCCGTGCAACCGGAAGAAATATCCGACTCGCTCAACGACATGAATGAACCTGATCTTGTGACACAGGAAGAAAGTTTCGATCCCACTTTGACTTCATCCGATGAAATTATAGAAGAACCCGCCTCGGATTCAATATTCTGATTTATTATACTTTTTACAGNNGACAGTTAATATATTGATTTTATCATATTTTACGGGCATTCCTGAAGTTCAGGAATGTCTTTTTTTATCACCATATTGAAGACCTGCTAAAAAAAACGCAAAACCTACATGATATAATTTTTTTTAATTTTTTTAGCAAAAAGTTTGTAAACTAATTTTTTTTATTTACTTTTGCAAGTGTAAAGATTATTATATCTAAAAAATGATTAATAATTCTATACTGCTCAATTAATGTCATAAAAATTATTATGACATTTTATGAGGTCAAATACATACCATAATGTCTTTTCCGAGTATCAGACATTACTTTTTGTCAGTAATAATTAATTATGTTGTTGTTGATTAAATTGGAAATGAAGACAATTTTTAATTAGATTGATTAGGAATAAAAAAGAACGCNNAAAAAGAATGAGTTAGTAATAATGCGGATATGACTATATGTCATGATGGATTCAAAAAAATTGTTTTATTCTACGGGAATATGACGATTTGATTCAACCTAATTTTAATTATGAGAGGAGCAGATCGAAGAGATTAGCTCCTCTCACTGTTTTACCACAATATATACTATATATAAAAACTATCAAATATATGAAACTTAATAAATTACATCTACTATCCTATCTTATGCCAGTAATATATACTCAATAAGACAAAATAAATTTATGCCCTGAAATTATGTTTTAAAACATAATTTTTACATTTTTTTACAACTTTTTCTTCTTTTGGACGTTCTATAGACAAGTTAGTTCTAAGTTTAACCCTGTCCATATCGGACAAACCGGAGGATTACCCAATTAAAAGGCCGAGATAAGGAACGGCCATTTCCGGAAAATTTGAACAACAGTATTTGATTATGAAACACATTATCAAAAAAGTGGTTCTGGCATATTTTGAAAATTGTGCTCAGGTTTATGCCACGACGAAGTGATCACCACTTCGCTACAGTCTGAAATTCCAAGCCATCCCCAGCGGATGGCTTTTTTTGTTTCCTTAAATAAAGTTCTGCCTTCTTCAGTAAGCCCGGGTCTTGAATTTGCCATGTTGATAAGTTGTAGATAACCCCCGTTTTTCTGTTGAAAACCCTGTTTAAAACACGTAGGTAACTTTTGTCCTTTAAATTTCTGGAATCGCATAACTCTCTTATAGAAACAGTTTTTCTATTATCCAAACACTTGAGGATTTTTTTGTGTCACCCTTTTTATACCCGTTTTCAACATCCGAAAGCCCCTTTTTCTACAGTTTTCAACATCTATCTGCAGAGAATTTATTAACTTTGCACTTATCTACAGGATGTAGACAACCGACGCATTGTCTTGATTTTCAATATAGGCATTCTGTCGATACTGTAGATAAACCAGTTCTGGAATTCAATAACTCATATTTCCAAATTTTTGAAAGAAAAGTTATTGTATGTTATTGACAGCTATTATTGTTGTTGAATTATTTTTATTTAATTTTTAATTTATTCAATCTTATAATAAAATTAAAATGAAACCTCATGATTCTGCGTTGCGTGAAGAGATCGCAAGATTGAAAAAGGAAAAGAATGCCCTTGTCATGGCTCACTATTATCAGCGCGACGAAATACAGGAGATAGCGGATTTCATCGGAGACTCTCTCGCGTTGGCCCGCAAGGCTGCCGAGACGGATGCCGATATCATAGTCATGTGTGGTGTCCATTTCATGGGTGAGACTGCCAAGATACTGTGTCCTGACAAGAAGGTGCTGGTTCCGGATCTCGCTGCCGGATGTTCGCTGGCCGACAGCTGTGATCCCGTGGAGTTCGAAAAATTCGTCAGGGAGCATCCGGACCATACGGTCATAAGTTATGTCAATACGTCGGCTGCCGTCAAGGCCCATACCGATATAGTGGTGACATCGGGCAACGCCCGTAAGATCGTGGAGTCTCTTCCTGCCGATGAGAAGATCATCTTCGGCCCTGACAAGAATCTCGGCGGTTATATCAATTCCGTGTGCGGGCGCGATATGCTTCTTTGGCCAGGCGCATGTCATGTGCATGACCGGTTCTCTCTCGAAAAGATACAGCAGATGAAAAATGATCATCCTGGAGCGAAGATTCTTGTCCATCCGGAATGCCGCCGTCCTCTCCAGCTCATAGCCGATAAGGTGGGATCTACGGCCGCTCTGCTTGATTTCGCGCGTTCGAACGAGGCTCGTGAATATATAGTGGTTACGGAAAGNNCGGCATACTCTTCGAGATGAGACGTGCCTGTCCCGACAAGATTTTCCTTGCGGCTCCGGCGGAGGATTCCGAATGCCAGTGCAACGAGTGTGATTACATGAAACTGAATACTCTTGCCAAGGTAGCCGCCGCTTTGCGCGACGAGCGCCCCGAGATCCATGTAGATCCCGAAATCGCGGCCAGGGCGCTCCGTCCGATAGAGAGAATGCTCGAGTTGTCTGAATAAACTGTAGAATTTTGCCTTATATAAAGAAAAATATAGTGGAGCTTACGCGTTGCAGTGTGGAGGACTACAAGGCCATGCGTAAGCTTCCCCTGCGTATTCTTTCCGATAATGTGCGGTCCATGCATAATATCGGATCTTTTTTCCGCATGTCCGATGCGTTTCGTGTCGAAGAGATAATACTTGCCGGCATTTCCGGCACTCCTCCTCATCCGGAGATTGCCAAGACTGCTCTCGGCGCGGAGGAGTCTGTGGCTTGGCGTCATGTGGATGATGCTGTGGCCGAAGTGGTGCGGCTTAAAAGCGGAGACTGGACCGTATGCGTTCTTGAGCAGACGCATGACAGTATAAGTCTGCGGGAATATTCTCCCGCAGACCATGAGAAAAAGCTGCTGCTTGTGGTTGGTAACGAAGTAAATGGTGTGGATCAGCGTATAGTCGATCTGGCCGACAACGTGCTTGAGATTCCTCAGGAAGGCACCAAACATTCGCTCAATGTGGCCGCCTCTGCGGCAATAGCGTTGTTTCACCTTTATACGGAACTTTCTTCGCGCGGCTGACGGTCAATGGGCGTCGAGCCAGTTTGTGGCCACACCCGATGATGCCGTCAGTGTGACATTGCCGTGCCATGCGTCCGCCATCTGACGTGTCACAAGTTCCTGCATGACTCCTGTTTCATCCTCTGGAACATTGAAATTTAGTTCGTCGTGCACCTGCATTATCATTCGTGACCGTAGTCCCCGTTCTTTCATTTCGGCGTGGATGCGTATCATGGCTACCTTTATGATGTCGGCAGCCGTGCCCTGTATTGGTGCGTTGACGGCATTGCGTTCGGCATATCCGCGCACCACTGGGTTGCGGCTGTTTATGTCGGGAAGCATTCTCTTGCGTCCCATGCGTGTTTTCACATATCCCTTCTCCCTGGCTTCCTCCACACTGTCCGACATATATTTCTTAATTGTGGGGAAAGTGATGAAGTAGTTGTCTATTATCTCCTTTGCGTCCGCTCTGGGTATGTTCAGACGGGTCGACAATCCGAAAGCGGATATACCGTATATAATGCCGAAATTGGCGGTCTTGGCGTGTCTGCGGTCATTTGCCGTGACATCGGCAAGTTCCTTGTGATATATTTTGGAGGCGGTGATGGCATGTATGTCCTTGCCGTGCCGGAATGCGTCGAGCATTATTTCGTCCTTACTGAAGTCTGCCAGAAGCCGGAGTTCTATCTGGGAATAGTCGGCCGACAGAAAGAGACAGCCCTCTTCGGCTATGAAAGCGCGGCGTATCTCACGGCCTTCGTCATCTCTTACAGGTATGTTCTGCAGATTCGGTGCCGATGATGACAGACGTCCCGTGGCGGTTACTGTCTGGTTGTAATTGGTGTGGACGCGTCCCGTTTCTGGATTTATTGCGGCCGGCAGGGCTGTGATATATGTGTTGAGAAGTTTCTTGAGTGCACGGTATTCGATTATTTTTGCAGCTATCGGATGTCGCGGCACAAGTTTTTCAAGCACATCCTCGCTTGTGCTGTATTGGCCTGTCTTTGTCTTCTTGGCTTTAGGGTCCAGTCCGAGACGGTCAAACAGTATCTCTCCCACTTTGGCGGGAGAACCTACATTGAATTCCTCGCCGGCCAGTTCATATATATCTTTTTCAAGCGCCTCTATGCGCATATTCATATCTTTCTCGGCCTCTTTCAGAGCAGCCGTGTCTATGCGTACGCCCGTTAGTTCCATTTCCGCGAGTACGTTGACGAGAGGAATCTCCACTTCGTTCAGTAGCGATTCCATACCGTTGTCGCGCACCGCCTCGCGCAGCGGTTGTTCCAGTCTCAGCGATATGTCGGCTTGTTCGCATGCCCATGCCGCTATCAGACTGATGTCGGTGCCGTCACTTATGCGATTTTTTGTTCCGCGTCGTGAGGTTGTGGTTTTGCCCGGATAAGCCGATACTTCATATTGAAGATAAATGGGTGCGAGGGCATCGAGGCTGTGGCGCATTTCAGGCTGGATCACATAGTGTGCCAGAGCGATGTCATAAAAATTGACAAGCGCGGTTGCGTCATCTGTACGGTGCCGGCTTGCCGTCACATAATCGCGTTTGGCATTTATGGTGACTTTCTCTATGTCTTTGCGGGCCATCAGGTCAAGAATCATGTCCGTGCCTTCTTTGAAATCGGCAGGGATATAGAATGCCTTCCCCTCTTCGGTGGCTATGGCGGTGCCTATCCAGAGAGATGTCGCGTCATTTTCTCCGTCGGCCACTATATGAAGTCCGCATTTTGCGGTTGCTGCAAGTGCATCCGAAATGCATCTCAGTCCTTCCGTATCGGTTACGGTCCGGTAAGAAATATTGCTCATATCCGCTTTCTTTGCAGGGACCGCAATGACATCGGACCCGGCCGGTGCTGTCGGATTGAAATCTTCGTCTCCGAACAGTGAGGGAGCCGCAGTGTCAGCCTTGGAGTCAGTCCGAGTATTTTTTGTCACAGATTCGCCGTCGAGACGTTTTGACACTCGGGATATAAGTGTCTTGAATTCCAGTTCGTGGAAGATAGCAAAAAGTTTTTCTCGGTCTACCGGTCGACGTATAAGTTCATCGGGTGTCACGCCAACCGGAACATCGGTGCATATAGTGGCGAGATATTTGGAAAATCTTATTTGTTCGGCATTCTCCTCGACTTTCTTTTTCAGAGCGCCTTTCAGTTTTTCAGTGCTTTCAAGAAGATTCTCCACCGAACCGAATTCGTTTATAAGTCGTATGGCTGTCTTTTCGCCTATGCCGGGGCATCCCGGTATATTGTCGATTTTGTCACCCATAAGGGCAAGCAGGTCTATGACTTGAGATGTGCGTTCTATGCCGTAGCGGCCGCATACCTCTTCCTCTCCACGGATCTCGAAATCCTGACCCCTGTACGACGGTTTGTATTGCAGCACATCTGGACTGACAAGTTGACCGTAGTCCTTGTCCGGAGTCATCATATATGTGGTGAAATCTTCCTTTTCGGCCATCTTGGCGAGCGTGCCTATCACGTCGTCGGCTTCATAACCTTCGATTTCCACTATAGGTATGTTATAAGCCTTTATTATCTCCTTTATGAACGGTATGGAGAGTTTTATATCCTCCGGAGTCTCGGATCTCTCTGATTTATATCCTTCGTAGGCCTCATTGCGGAATGTAGGTCCCGGAGGATCGAAACAAACCGCTATATGCGTCGGGTTTTCCTTACGCAACAGTTCTTCAAGTGTATTGACAAATCCGAATATAGCGGAAGTGTTGAATCCGGTCTGGGTGATTCTCGGCATTTTTATCAGTGCGTAATACGCTCTGAAAATTAAGGCGTACGCATCAAGCAAAAACAGTCTTTTCATATATTGATAACGCTAAATCATAATAATAAGTACCTTTAGTGGATAAATATAAACCTCGCAGATAGTTACAGGCGGTTTAGAGGGTGTGCTTTTAAGAGGGTGTTGAAACCATTCGAAAATACATCTTCGTGCTAAAATCATTTAAAAGTAAACATACTCT
>DAAV01000172.1:490-3691 GCA_001701295.1 Bacteroidales bacterium H10 | reverse complement strand
AGAAATCCTCACCGTTTTGTTTGCACTCATACACAGCGTTTTGCGTGTCAAGGGACGCTTATATGACAAGTAAATTTGCACTTAAAAATATGAGCGTATGAAAGTAGAAAAATTCAAGGTGCTGCTCTACCTCAAAAAGAGCGGACTGGATAAGTCTGGCAAGGCTCCCATCATGGGACGCATCACCGTGAACCGCACGATGGCACAGTTCGGCTGCAAGCTGTCATGCACTCCCGAATTGTGGAATCCACGTGAAAGCCGTCTGAACGGCAAGAGCAAAGAGGCGGTGGAAACCAACGCCAAGATTGAGAAACTGCTGTTGGCGGTGAACAACGCCTTCGACAGCCTTGTGAGCCGTAAGGTAGATTTTGATGCCACCGATGTGAAAAATCATTTTCAAGGTAGTATGGAAACACAGATGACCCTCATGCGAATGACGGATGTTGTCTGTGATGACCTCAAAGCCCGTATCGGCATAGACCGCGCGAAAGGGACTTATCCCGGCTATCACTATATGCGTCTGACCCTCGGAGAGTTCGTCAAGCATCAGTACAAGGTCAAGGATTTGGCATTCGGGCAACTGACGGAACAGTTCATCCACGACTATCAGGCATTCGCTATGGAAAACAAGGGCTATGCGATAGATACCGTCCGCCATCATCTTGCCATCCTGAAGAAGATATGCCGTCTGGCTTATAAGGAGGGGTATGCCGACAGAATCCACTTCTGGCATTTTACCTTACCGAAGAAAACTGAAACGACCCCACGGGCATTGAGCCGTGAATCGTTTGAGAGAATCCGGGATGTGGAAATACCTGCTTACCGCAAATCCCACATGCTGGCAAGGGATATGTTTCTCTTCGGGTGCTACACCGGGGTCTGTTATGCGGATGTTGTCTCGATTACCCATGAGAATCTATATACGGATGAGGACGGGGCTTTGTGGCTGAAGTATCGAAGAAAGAAAAACGAACTCCGTGCCAGCGTGAAACTGTTGCCGGAAGCGATTGCACTGATTGAAAAATATCACAGTGAGGACAGGGACACACTGTTCCCTTTGCTGCACTGGTCAAATCTCCGAAGACACATGAAGGCGTTGGCGACATTGGCTGGCATTAAAGACGACTTGTGCTATCATCAGGCGAGGCACAGTTTCGCCTCGTTAATCACGCTCGAAGCGGGTGTGCCGATTGAGACCATCAGCAGGATGCTGGGGCACTCCGACATTTCCACCACTCAGGTATATGCCCGTGTCAGTCCCCAAAAACTGTTCGAGGACATGGACAAGTTCATAGAAGCGACCCAAGATTTCAAACTGACCCTATAAATCCAACAACGATATGCGAAGCACCTTTTCATTATTACCCTACATCAACCGCAGCAAAGTGAGGGCTGACGGCATGACCGCCGTACTTTGCCGTATAACCATTGACGGCAAGCAGACTGCCATAAGCACAGGCATCTATTGCCGCCCCGAAGATTGGAACGGCAAGAAGAATGAGATAAAGACCATCAGGGAGAACAACCGCTTGCGGGAATACCCGCGTCTGACGGAAGAAGCCTATGCCGAGATACTTACATCGCAAGGCGTGGTCAGTGCCGAAATGTTGAAGAATCACATTTCTTTGAATAATATCCATCCTACCACACTTCTACAGATGGGTGAATGGGAACGGGAGCGGTTGAAGAAGCATTCCGAAGAGATTGATTCCACATC
Source organism: Bacteroidales bacterium H10 (assembly GCA_001701295.1). Lineage (GTDB taxonomy): Bacteria > Bacteroidota > Bacteroidia > Bacteroidales > Muribaculaceae > Lepagella. Next base: position 1,974 of record DAAV01000172.1, on the reverse strand, counting down.
CTCCTATCGGGCTTCAATGTACTACCAAAAGTACCTGACGGATTTTATAGTGTCAATCGGGAAAAAGGATATTCCTCTTGAAGAAGTGACGGAGGATTTCGGCAAGTCCTACAAAGCCCACTTGAAGAAATGCAAGAACTTCGGGGTGTCACAGACCAACCATTGCCTGCGTTGGCTGAACAGGCTGTTGTACCTTGCGGTCGATAAGGAGATTATCCGTGTAAATCCCTGCGAGGACTTGGAGTATGAGACAAAGCCTGAGGCAAGGCACAGGTACATCAGCCGCGAGGAGTTCAGGAAGATACTTTCCACACCGATGTATGACAAGCGGATGGAATTGGCAAGACGGGCATTCATCTTTTCTAGCCTGACCGGGCTGGCGTATGTGGACATCAAACTTCTTCATCCCCATCATATCGGGACAAATGCGGAGGGCAGACGGTATATCCGCATCAACCGCAAGAAGACAAAGGTTGAGGCGTTCATCCCCTTGCATCCCATAGCGGAGCAGATATTATCGTTATATAACACAACAGATGATGAGAAGCCCGTGTTCCCTCTTCCCAACCGTGATGCCCTATGGTTTGAGGTTCACGAGTTGGGAGTAACCATAGGAAAAGAGGAAAACCTGACCTATCATCAAAGTCGGCACAGCTTCGGAACATTCCTGATTTCTGCGGACATTCCGATTGAAAGTATCGCCAAGATGATGGGGCACTCCAATATCAGGACGACACAGGGATATGCACGGATAACCGATGATAAAATCTCTAAGGATATGGACAAGCTGATAGAGCGCAGAAAGGAAATATCGGCTGGCGAAAAGAAGAAACAGTAAATAATCATCATAAAATAAATGAATTATGAGCAGAGGAATAATCACAATCAGTGAAACGGGTGCAGTCACCATACCGACTGTACCTGTATGGATGACCCAATTCGAGATAGCCGACCTGTTCGTGGTATTCTCCTGCGACATCCGTAAGGCGATACAGACAATTTACAAGAACAAGGAGTTGAGCGAAGTCGATACAATTCGATATATCAGGCAACCCGATGGTATCAGTTATGACGTTTACAGCCTTGAAATGATTATAGCCATTGCATTCAGGATATGCAGTAGAGAAAGTATCCTGTTCAGACAATTTGTAATAAGTGAAATCTGTGCCACCAAGAAAGGAAGTCCGGTCACATTGTTTGTTTCCTATGGCAAGAGGGGCAACCTATGGTATAGTTGAGGTTCATCCCGTCAGCCGCCTGTTCTCGATGCACGGATGCAAAGGTAGCGTGTGGCTTTGACGGCAGTGGCAAGGTCGGGCGCAGAGCCGTTTCGGGCGGAATCTTCCTCAAACGGATTTGAGCGTATTCAGCCCGAAAACCTTGCCACTGCCTGCCACACGCATTTGGGGCATCCGGCAACGGAAACAAGCGACTGACGGGAAATCAGAAGATATAAATGAACGGCTTACAGACGAAGCGGAATT
>DAAV01000172.1:0-462 GCA_001701295.1 Bacteroidales bacterium H10 | reverse complement strand
CAAACTGCGCTCCTTCAAGAAAATCAGGTTGCCTTCAATCGGTAAGCGGAACGGTAGCCGTCAGCCAGCATTCTTTCGATGTCGGATTCACGATAGAGGATTTTACCTCCCAACTGGATGTAGGCAATACGTCCCTCGTTACGGTAGTCCTGAAGTGTTCGACGGCTCACTTTCAGCCGTGCCGACACCTCCTTGTCGGTGAAGAAACGCTCCCCGTTCAGTGTCGGACGGTAATTGGAGGTCAGATGCTCTACATTGTCCAGCAGACGGTCGAGGCTGCCCATGAAGTGGATTATCCATTCGTTGTCTTTGTTAATCAGTTCGTTCATATTACTTTGGATTTAGTGTGATTGCTGTTATTACTTTATCCGGTTGTCAGATTGTCCTTTCTTTGAACTTCGCTTCCTTTCGTCTGTCCTCCACGATGGAGACAATACGCTGGTACAACCGTCCGCGATAGCA
>DAAV01000030.1 GCA_001701295.1 Bacteroidales bacterium H10 | reverse complement strand
GCCATCGACAGCCAGACGCGGAGGGCGACATAAAACAGGGCACCCAGTCCCGCAACGCCCTTCGCCACACCCAGCATGTCCTCGCAAAGAGGCATCATCTCATTGTACAGACTCTCCAGTATCGTATGGAGGCTGGCAAAATCTATCGACAACAGTACCATAGCTACCAGTATCTGGAGGTTTCATCACCATAGAGCCTCATTACGCGGTCCATGTCGTTCCTCTTCCTGGCACGCAGGTAGCTCACGGCGATATTCCTGTTCGTATAATAACTGACAAGGTTCCGGTAACGGCGCATGTCACGGTAACACTCATCCACCACGTCCATGCGGTCCTTGTCCGTCATGGAGAGGGTACTGACATCGATTACCTGCTTCAGATCCTGCAATACGCCGTTGCTCTCCTCCAGAAGTTTCGTATAACCGGAAGCGATGGCGTCCAGTTCCCTTGCCGAAAAATTCTCATCCTTCATCATCCTGCCGAAGCCGGTGACATAGATATCCGACACGTCACCCACCATCAGGATGATTTCACGCACCTTGCGGGCGTCCCTCACCAGGTTGTTCACGGATTTAAGGGCGTCATAGTATTTTTTTGACTGCTCATAGATCTTGACCGTTTCGGAAAAGCTCTGTGCGGTGTTCGTGGCCGTCTTGGAGGTATGCGCAATATTGTCCGACATGTTGATGATACCCTGGGCCAGATTTCCGGGATCGGTAACCACCCACTGAGCGCTTGACTGTACGGTTGCCAGCAGAAACACCGTACAAACAAGGCTTGCCTTTTTCCATATGCCTCCCGTTCTCATCGTCTGTTTTCATTACGTACATAATCACCGTGAGGGGAAAAAGTCAGCACGTCGGTCGCTTCATTATAGGATACGTCAATGCGGTATCCGGTATTGATGAAAAGGTTGCCGTTCTCCTCGACCAGCAGGTAGGTCCGCGGTTTCAGGACACGTGCCTTTCCGCTGCGGGAAAAGACCGTCACCTTATAGGCTCCGCCTTCCTTGTAGACCAGCACGTCAGGCTTACCCTCCACGCTGCTCCACGAACCGCAGAGTCTGTCACAATCCGTTCCGTTTGCTTCCATACAACTTTGCAATACCATGGCGGCCATGCCGACCAGGCATACCGCCAGCCTCACCAATTGTCTGTTTCTCATAACTTCGTTCATTTAGGGGTTGATACTTGTTTTTATTCTTCTCTTTTCCTTTCAGCCAGCCGCCGGACGGCAAGCTCCAGATTGCCGCCCAGTTCCCGCGTCAGTTCATGGAGTTCCAGCTTCTCGGATTCCTCGGTCGTGTACACCGTATACTCCTCCGCGCTGACCTCCGTCGCATAAACGGCGGAGTGTGTTCCGCCCAGCCCGATCCAGACTTCACGGTAGAAAGGTCCGGGACGGTTCGCACGGTTGATGGAAAGGATCTGCCCCCTCTCCTTCTCCGTCAGTCCCAGAAGTTTCTGGATATGTTCGAACTTGTTCATATATTTACGCTGGTCAAGCAGTATCTTGCAGTCCGAGTTGTTGATGATCGCCTCCTTGACAATTTCAGAGCCTATGATGTCCTGTATCTCCTGCGTCACCACTCCAACCGATGCCCAGAACTTACGGGCGGTTTTGTATAAATATTTGATATACTCGGCCATAAGCGGGGATGCGATGGCTTTCCATGCCTCCTCGATTACAAGTACCTTGCGGTTCTTTTTAAGGCGCATCTTCTGGAGGAACACATCCATGATAATCAGTGTCACGATGGGGAACAGTTTCTTGTTCTCCTTGATGGCGTCCACCTCGAATACAATGAATGTCTCGTCAAAGAGAGTGGAATCAACATTCTCGTTGAGAATTTTCTCGTATGCGCCGCCTTTATAGAATGGCTGGAGCATCGTGGAATAGGTGGAGTAACTGATAGACGTGATGTCGTTTTCGGTGCATATCTGTTCCAGACGGTCAAAGGAATAATCGAAGAACGAGTTGAAGCTCAGTTCCGTTACTTTGAGAGCCGCGCGGCGTTTCTCCAGTACCTCAATCTGCTTGCGCACCATCTCATCTACCTCTTTCGGAGGCATATTGGTGTTCTTGCGGCTGGCAGATGCAAACAAGTTCTTCAACAGCACCTCGCGCTGTTCATCGGTGTACCTTGTAAACCCGTTGAAGTAGGCATCGTAATAGTCGATGATGATCTGCTCCACGATACGGAACTCAATCTCAGGAATTTTTGCGTCAGCCCCTTTCCATATCAGGAGAATCAGGTTCTTGAGAAAGTCTATCTTCTCAATGTTGTACTCGTTCCGGTTGATTTTGAACGGGTTCATGGTGATTGGCTTTTCCTCCGTATAGGAGATATACTTGCCGCCGAGATATTCGCACAGACCCTCGTATGAGTTACCCGTATCAACCATCACGACATCTGTGTTCTGCTCGTGGAGCTGACGCACAACGCTGTTCATGTGGAACGACTTACCGCTCCCCGAAGGCCCTAAACAGAAGAAGTTCGAGTTGTCAGTCAGCTTGTTAGCTCCTTCCTTGCCGGATATGTCGATGGCGACGGGAACACCCTGACGGTCGGTGTAGTATATTTTCAGAGGCGTGTCCTCGGAGTGCTGGGCGTGCTCCTTATACATCAGACACATGGCGGCGTCCGATATGGTGAGGAAGCGGTCATACTCCGGATTCATCTTGAAACAGTTGCCGGGAAAGGAGTTTACAAACAGTTCCAACTGATTGTAGCTCTTCCGGGAAATATGGATGCCGAGACGCCCGAACACGTTTTCAAGATGGTTGGTCGGTTTTTGCAAGTCAACTCCTTTCCTGCATGTCACCATAATATTGAAATGGGCATAGACAAGCTGCTTGTTCTCGCGGGCAATGACTTCCTGCACCTTTTCGATATCTTCTACCGCAATCAGATTGCCCGGATTGGGCACGGAGGCATGACGGTTACGTTTCTTGTCGAGAATGGAAAGCTCTCGCTTCTGTGCTGGCATGAATATCATCTGGTTATAGACGACTGACTCAATTTCAGGAATGGAGTCGAGAACCGCCATGAGGTCAACCGGCAGAGAGGTGTTGTTGACCTCAATCTTTGTGAAAGGACGGATCTGCGTCGGGAGGTTGATGCAGTCAACATCCACAAGCGAGTAAATCTTGCAGTTCCTGTCGCCCATGCAGACGCTTTCCTCGTCAGCTCTGAATGTGCTGAAGGAGATGCGTTTGTTGGCGAAGTCCATGGCGAAGAAGCGGTCAACGACATCCGATGCTTCTGTCTTATTGAGGAACTGCGCCTTAATGCCGGCATCACGCAACTGGTCGGCGACCTTGCGGATTTTCACAAGGAAGTCGCGCCACTTCTTGCTGTCGTAGCTGAACAGGCGGCTCTTCTTGCACTCCTGGGTGATTGTCAGGTAAGTAAAGGAATCGGTATAGCGGCGTCCTTTGAAATACTCAAAGTAGGAGCTTGAAAGGAACTCGCGGTTCTCACCGTCCTCGTCGGCAAAACCCTTACGGGTAAAGATGTCCTGTTTGTGAATGGCATAGTCTTCGCCGAGTGTCGCACAGATGGCTGCGAACAGTTTGGTATATTCATAATAGGCATCAATGTTGCCGCCGAATTTCGCCACGGGGTTCTCCATTTTCAGGATTGCAGAGACTTCGCCGGTTTTGGTATATACCACTCCTATGCCATCCGTTTCCTCAATAGTGAAATAGATGTCATGGAAAATACGGCTGCGCTTCCCGCCGGTGCCGAAGGCCCATACGGAAACAGCCATACCGAGGCATATCGCCAGACAGATTATGATGACGTATAGGGTCATAGTCAGAATAAATAGAAAAGTCTTAGTTTGAGTTTGGCATATTGTTTTGAGTAGTTGGACATTACAATGCCCTTACTCATTTCGATGCCGTAATAGTTATGGTCGGAGGATTCGGAACAAGTCAGATACTCGCCGTTGAAAGGATCAATCAGTTCCGGAAGATGCGAATGGGCGTATGGCTGGAACAGAAAGAACATCTGAGCCATCTCTGCCACAGTCGGGATGTAGCTGCAATGATGCTTCTCGATTTCAGCCAGCATGTTTCCGTCTTCTTTCCCTTTCTTTTTATTGAGCAGTCGAGAAGTCAGCTCTGCACCATCCTTATGCCCGAAAGCCGTGTTTTCGGAGTATGGGATTTCAGGCTTATATATGAGCCGTTCTTCTTCAGATGAAGACGAATCATTGATAATTCCTTCGTTACGTTGTCCGTCAATGGTCCTGAATATTATGCCGCTTGTAAGGTTCTTGTCACCGAAACAGAATGTGCCGGGAACATCCTCTATGGCAACGGCTTTCCCGTGTCTGCCGTCAGTCTGAAATACCACTGCTACAGTCATTGTGTCACGCTTTGCCACCACAAGTCCGTCTTTCCGGAGATAATGACCGGTTTTGACTGTATCGACAACTGTAACTTCCCGAAGCTCTCTTTTATACTGGTTGTCAACCCACGAGGATTTTGGCAGAAGCTGTCCGTTTTTGTCCGTCTTGAGATTTATCTGAGTCATGCTCCCTGCGGACAGTGGCGGGATTTTAGTCTTGAGAAGATATTCCTTGCCGTTGACCATAGCCGACAGAACAATGTCCGAAGCAGCGTCGCAAGGGATAAGGTAAAAATCATGACTGCGACCGCTGTTAGCCAGACAGTCAGCATCAATCCCCACAGGCATTCCTTCGCCTGACTTTTCAATCCATTTTCCATTGTAAGGGATATATTTCCCGCGAGTTGCGATGTATTCTCCTTTGAGTGTCAGCGATTCAAGGACATCGGTGAGATTGTCGCTCTCAAAGCAGAACCGCAGCAGAGCCATCGAACTCTGGAATTTCATTTGTAAAGACAGCCTGGCACCGACCGTCCTCCCGGACTCGTATCCGAAGATTCTATCCGAGAAGGGTGCGGTCAGCGACAAGGTGTCGGAGGAAGACAGCGGCCAGCAGGCGCTGACCACCGAGGCGGTGTCAGCCATCAGTGATGGCTGTTCAGGTTTGAAACAGTCGGATGTTCCGACAAAGGCAAGGATGTCCGTTTTACCGTCAGAAGTCAGTCTCACCCCGATTCTGTCAGCTCCCGTGATTGCTCCCGAAGCTGTGATTTCCACCGGCTTCAGTTCTTCACGCCAGGCATCGCGTACCTCGATGGCAGCTCTGGTCTGTTCCAGCGAGTGACGCTTTTCATCTGATTTGCCGCATGAGGCGCATATCATGGCGACACCTATGATATATGAGTAGCGGATTGACATTTTCGGAATGAGGTTACTTGAATTTTGGTTATAAAAATGTTAAGTTAATGACTGGTTTAGAGACTTCTGGAACGGCAATAGACGAACACTCCTTTGTCGTTGTTTTTGGAATGGAGACCCTTGCGCTGCTTGAGCATTATAAGGGCAGCTCCGACCGCGACTGCCGCTACGAGGGTTATCAGCCCCGCCACGAAACCGATGACGATATACATGACGATAAATCCCACAATCGCGCCACCGGCTGCTGCGGCTGCCCAATAGATGTAGCGGCCCTGAAGTCCCATCAGTTCAAGAGGCCGTTGAAGCCCCTTGAACATGGGATAGGAAGGATAGTTTTCTTCGCCGGTATTCGCCACGGGTCACACACCGAAGAAAAGAGGCAGAGCCTGGGCTGCGGCCACGAGGAAGATGCAGGCGCCGACAATCATCATAATCGACTTCTTGACATCCTGCTCCTCGTTGTTCATCTTGATATAGACGCTGATAGCGCCCACGATGGCGACAACGCCGGCGATGGCGTAGCAGAGCTTGACGACGATGGGGACATACTTGGCGATTTCCTCCGTGACTGTGGTAAGTGCGGTGGTGCCCGCCTCGTAGTTGCCGGCGGCGTTTTGGGCGAACACAGCCACGGAGCCGACAATCATCATCATGCAGAACATCTGCACGCGCTCGCTTCCGAAGAAGCCTTTGAGCTTGTTTGCGATTTTTTTGATCATAAAATCTGGTGAATTTTGGTTTGTTTGGTTTTGAATTAAATGATTGGTTTTGTGTATATTATTGATTATGGAAACTATATCCTGTATCCGAAGAAAGCCGGGAATACCGTTGACGCGCCTATCAGGAACAGACACGCCCCGACTACCATCATGATTTCTTTCTTGACTCCGTCCTCTCCGGAGTTCATTTTTATGTAGATCTGGAGTGCTGAATAGATGACTACAATAGAGGCTATCGCATAGATAAGGTATAGGACATACAGCATCATCGTCACCACGAAGTCATGCTGTCTTGCAAGCGCGTCGGCTCCCCAGCTGTAATCGACACCCCCGCATTTGGCAGCCGCAGTCTCGGCACATAACAGGGCGAGTGCGACAAGGCTTTGCGGAATCCACCGCTTAATACTCGTCAACTGCAGGCGCATCCTCGGCTTGGGTCTTTGCAGATTCCTCGGCCGGGATTCGCGTGATCAGACAACCCTCGTTGTCAATCTGTCCGCTGTTTCCCTGTAACAACTCATCAAAATCTTCATCGGTAAAGGATTTTTCATAGACTCTGCTATCTTCGATATCCTGAGCGTCAGCATCAAGTTTCTCCTGTATAGCCAGAGCCTGCGCCTCTTTGTCTGCCTCCGAAGCCGGCGTTTCCGGTATAGTTGTCTCTATTGCCGCTACCGGTTCGGCATTGACATTATTGTCGCCGACAGCAAAACCTGTTTCAGTTTCGATGACTTCCACAGATTGCTCCCCGGCAAAGGTTGTGTCGAAAGTCTCTGCCCCGGAGTTTTCCTCCGCCGACTTCCGGCTCGATGTGACATCGCGTATTATCACTACCGAGAAGTAGATGATATAGGCGGTCGTCAGAATCAGTGCGAATATTCCAAATGCGCTCATGTGATCGGTTTTATAAGTTCGTTTTTCAAATTGTGTCGCAAAATAAATGCTTCTTTTGCTGAATTGGAATTATTCTCTGATTCACAGCCTTTTATTTAATTCTCTTTTTGAAAATCAGAAAATCGGCACCGATTTTCGGCACTCGCGCGGTGTTTTCGGACCATTTATAATGCAAAATCCACCGTCACCGGAATGACAATGGATTCAATTATGTCTTTCATATTTCACTGTGACGCCGGACATCCATTTTCTGCGGCAAAGTTGGAGGCCGGAACAAATGCCAAATCGAGACCGGTAGGTCACTGCTGCGCTGTGAATTTGTCTTATTGTCCGCTTTCGCCTCCCTTGAAATGCCTGAAAATCGGAAAGACCGACCTCCCGATGAACCAAAAGGGTGACAATGGGAGGGATAAAAACAACTTTAACTGCAAATAATATGGCAAACTATTGTTACAGCACTTACCGCATCACAGGCGAAGCATCGGAACTTGACGCTCTCTATGAGCTGATGACCCGTCTGGAGAAAGAAAAGGAAAACGGAAATTGGGTAGGTCATATCGTCGAAGCCCTCAACGATAAAATCCCCGAACATCTGTATGTAAGGGGATGGTGGAATGAACTTGAAAGGGAAGAAGACTGTATCTGCTTTCAACTTGAAAGCGCATGGGACCCAATTTATGAGGCATGGGATTTCATCTGCTCCAAATATGAAACTCTGTCGGCATATTTTATAGGAGAAGAATCGGGATGTGAGGTATATCTCAAAAGAGACCACCCCGAGAAAGCGTGGTTCACGGATAACTATTACCTTGACATCTGCACTCCCAAAGAGGAATACATTCACGAGTATTTCAAGAACATTGATGATGCGTTCCGCTACATCGAGAAAATTGCAGATACCAACATCATAACCTGCGAGGACATCGAGGGTCTTAACTCCGCTTGGTCAGAGGAAACCCCCGACGCATACATCTATCTCCACGAGTTTAGGGAAGTCTGACTTAATACCTCCATCCCCCGACAGCGAGAAATCTCACGACTTCTCGCTGTCTCACGTTTTTGAAACATTATTGAAGCAGTTTTGGTGTAACTTCCTCTTTTAATTGTTGCGCAGGAAAAATGCCTGCGACACGACATCCTATATAGTAGGCCCTTTTGAAATCTTCAAGTGTTTCCTCATCAAACCATTTCTTGCCTGTCAAAGAGAGAAGGAGATTCGAATCATTAAATCTATTAGGATAGATAACGTAATAGCTTAGACAGTAGCCAATTCCTGTATTACGGTCTATCAATAACGTACCATCTTTTGCTATATTGATTCTACCGGATTTACATATAACCGCAAAACCATCCATAGTGTCTATCGGCATCATTTCGTTCCAGTCATTATTAAAGATTATATCCTTCTGTTCCTGACTCGTAAGATGAAGCACTCCCGGATTATGAAAAGTCTTACGCTCATATACATAACCGTCAAGGCTGTTAACTTGAAATGTACCCTTAATGCACTCTAACAAGTGGTCTGTCGCCTCTTGGAGACCATTCTCCAGATAGGAGATTGTGCTTTGAGGCAGTTGTAATGCCTCCCCAAGCTGTCGCTGGGTGAGATTCCGTTCCTTTCGGAACAGTTTTAGATTTATAAACTTCATTTTCTGTATGATGGTGCCTGATGAATGATTTTATGATACATCTCCTGTATGCGGTCCATCACGCGCCATCCGTATTGCTTGAACAAATCATCAGACACCAGATTAGTGGTGATGACCGTAAAGCTCATGGTTTCATATCGTTTCTCAATAAGCCGGCGTACCGGATGCGCCGGCGTACCAAAGGATAGGACTTCGCATGGTTCTTCGCCGAGATCATCGATGACAAGAAAGGGAATTTCTTTGAGCCTTATAATCTTATCATCTTCTTGATTCTTATAGTATTCACAAACTTCCGTGGCAGTTATGAATCGAGTCTCGAAATGAAAGTATTCTCCCATATAACTGAAACCCCCTTTCGAGTTCAGGATTCTTGCCATTCTTATGATTGCTTTTGCCAGCGTAGTCTTACCATTACCGGGGACTCCGCAAAGCATTATGCCCGGTTCCGGATGTGGCTTGGTAAGATGATTCACAACTTTGGCCACAACATCCTGCGTGTAAGTGTCATTGCTAAAATCGAGATAACGGTCTTGGACCTGTTCCTGATACAGTTTGTATAACTGCAGGAAAGCATCTCTCGGTTCAATGTTGAAGCGAAAGCATGGCGCAAGTTTCTGAACAGCTTTAACAGTGGCTACCTGACTGGACAGCTGAGATGCGGTGATTCCGAATTGTCCGAGTACATCACCGACTGATTGAGTGTCGGATGTTTTCATTGTCACGACTGTTTTCTAAATGGCTTCCAGTCAAATTCAATAACTGAATAGCCGTCGTTAATAATTGATGCAATCTGATTGCCATAGATCTCCCTGATGCTCTGCCTGTCGAATGGCGTGGCAATCATGGAGAACAGGCGCATATCATACCGCAGACGTATGAGATTCCTGATAAGCTCTACGGCGAGGTTATCTTTGGGATTTTCCAGTTCTATACCGAGATTGTCAAGGAACAGTATCGGTGCGGAAGCCGCTTCAAGGAACTTCTCGTAGGATGCAATGGGATAGCGGAAGTCTTCTGCCCGGACATAAGCATTTTCGAGCGAGTCAATTTCCTGATATGTCCATGCCGCCGGTGTCCTTTTAATCAAATCAAAGAATTTCTTAAGCCCAAACATGAGGGTTGTTTTACCGGTTCCGAATTGTCCGCTGAACAGTAGTCCGCATTTGGGCTGCCTGATTGTCATCTCGTCGGTAAGGGCATCACAAATCTCCAGCAACATGAGGTGATACTCTGTGGTAGCAATCATTTGCTCTCCGCGCTTACCCCCTAAGTCGTTAAGACAATAAAACAGGGATTTTTCAATAGTGGCCGGTTTCAGGTTGAGCTGTAAACGACTTTTCATAGTCTGCGGCAGAACGCGCGCTGATTTCAGCACCTCGGCGTCGGGCTGTCCCGGACTCTTGGCCCGGTTTTTTCTCTTTCTTTCCATTTCGTATTATTTTTTGGTTTTCGGTTATTCGTGAACGTATTTCTTTTCTTGCCCAATTCATGAAATGTTTCTTGAAGTCGGAAAAGGTGTTGTGAAATTCATCAGTGCTAAGACACTGGTTGATGAACTCCTCCAAGAGAAGTAAAAGTCCTTCAATGCCGCTTTCTGGTTTGAGGCTGTATGCCATCTGTTCAAGCGTCAGATCTGACTTTTTTAATTCTTCAAAAAATTCTTTCTCTCGTGCGGGCAAATCAATATCAAAATTTTTTTGATTATTATTTTCTTTATTTCTTATAATTGATGGTATTTGAGCTGTCATCTGACTTGGTATTTCGCCTTGTAACTCATCTTGTATCTCATCCGGTGTTTCGGCGTCCGTTTCGATATCCATTTCACTTGTTATCTTATTTCCCGTCACATGCGTTATCTCGTTGTCTATCTCAAGATGTGTTTCGTTGACTTTGCCCGAAGGTGCTGAGATAAGTTCCTCTCTGACTATCCGGATAATAAGGACGCCTTTTTCATCTCTACAGGAGATACGACCATCTTTAATCATCTGCTTCAAAAAGCGGTCAACGGTCTTTATGTTTACGCCCCATACATTTTTCAGATGTGTTTTAGTGACAGCAAGTTCCCCGTATTGAAGGTTCACTTCAACACGAGCTTGTCCGACGCACTGCATACATGGCTTGTAGGCTGCGCGACATCTTATCCATATCCACCACATGAACCGTTGCGGATCCTGAATCAGCCAGTCTTCTAACTCGTCCCGGTAGAACGGGATATATCCTGAATTATACATCGTGTCGGGTTTATCAATGTTTGAATAACTGAACCTTTATAGACAGCCTGGTCATCTACCAAATCGTAGATTATTCCGCTTTTGTTGATGAGGTTGAACAAGTCATAGGGCGCAAGTCCGAGCACTTCTGAAAGTTCATGTACAGAATAATATTTGTCCGGGCGTAAAGTCAATTGTCTCATACCGGTGTGTTTTGATTTCCCTCATGGAGAGGAAATAGTTGTGAAATTGACACACCTATGACTTGTGCTATCGCGTATCGAGCAGAACTTTTTGGTACTCTCCGTGCCTTGAGCCATTTCTTGACTGTCTTCCGGCGTGAGTGTGATACCTCGCATAACAAATTGACAAACCTGAGATATTCCATATTCTTTTTGGGCAGATTGGAATATATATCTACGATTGAGCCTCTCTGTTGTCTGTCTGCCGGAAACAATCTGTTGACATCCACTTTCATGAATGCGGCAATTCTCTCGCATATATGTTTATTTGGATAAATGCCGGAAGATGATGAACACAATATCATTTTGACAGTGTTGGGAGAAAGTCCTGATATCGTAACGACAAATTGAAAGAGTCTTTTCCGAGGACTTGGCATATCTCTGATTCTGTCTGCCAATTCAAATAGTGAAAGTGGCATCCGCAGGAAATTCTCTAAACAGTTCATAGAGTATGTCGGTTTGATTATGTCACTGCCGCTTATTCTTGAACTTTCAGTTTGCGGGCACCGTAGTGTAGTTTTGTCTGAATTGGGATTCGTCAAACTCGTTGCAGTGGGATACTCGTCATGTCTTTCGTGGATTTCCACGAAAGTCGCACAGTGAGTTGTTATATTGACTGCTTCACGAAAGTGGCCGGCTTCAGGTTGAAACTTTGGCCCTCCGCTTAAGAAAACAAACCGTTCGGTATGTTTTGTTCTTTTTTGGCCCATATCATTTCCCTCCCCTAAGATTTAGATTTTCTATATCGCTTAGCCGGTAATATGGACTACCTTCTATATATACAGGTACCAGAGTTCCCTTATCTTCCCACTCTCGCAAGGTCTTAGGTGTCTTGTTGAGCAGCTTGGCGGCTGAAGAACGAGAGAGGGACGGTATTTCACTAAATTTTGCCAGCATCTCGGACATGGCATCAAGTGTCCTTATGACAGTACGGTCTGTAAGTTCGCTGAGCATCTCAACCGTCACAGGAATTACTATGGGAGGCATTTCCTCCTTTGGCTGGACATGGATCATCTCCCAGATGTTCTCAATGCTCATCCGGAGTTCCTCAACTGTTCGTTCATATAGATTCTTTTTCATTTGCGACTATATTTATAATTTTTATGTCGCAAAATTAGGGCAGCCCATACCCCCATATAGAAAAGAAAAGTAAAACTTGGTAAAATTACCGAAGTTTTACTTTTACTAAATTTTACTTGATTGTAATATGTTGTTATTTAGATAATTTCAAGAGTAAATCCGCTTCTGCGTTCTGTAAGTTTTCTTCTTTGATAAGGCTCCCTCCAACAGTGCTGAACATCTTGCTGATTGCCCCGTGAGAACCCTCTACGCCCCAGAACATCTTCATTATAGAAAACTCAGGGACATCAGATAACCAATTAAGTTCAAGGGCGGCTTGAATATATGTGGCCACCGTCTTTCCTTTCATTCCGTTGAGGGTGTCTCTCATTATATCCGATTTTCTACGCTTCTCATCAATACTGGAACCGACAATAAGACTATAAAGGGTGCGTAATGCTTTATCCCTGGTTTCTTCTTCACGATCCAGCATCCGTGATTGCCTATATTCAACCGAGGTAAGCGTTTCCGGCAATCTCTCCGCTTCTTTTTTAAGTTCTTCATACCTGTCCCAAATGAACGGAATCCAAAGGATTTCAATTACATTTGCAATCTCCCTTGCAATGGAAGCTTTGTCAACCATGGTATTTGCCGTATGACCAAGAGCCATACCAATAGTGTCTTTAAGATTGAAGAACCACCTTGAGAATTTTTTTAGGGTTTGATAGATTGACCGTACACAGTAGGTAGCGGAGAATCCACATCGAATATCTTCGATTATGGCTCTCTGAAAATTGAGCCATTCTTCGATTAAACATCTTTTCAGCTCAATAAGATGGTTAACAGTCACAGCGTCCCAATCCGTGCAGAATGGTTCAATAAACGACATTCTTGCGCAGAGTATGTTTTCGTAATATGGGAGGTCATGTCTATTCATCCGATAGGGGATATAATAAAGAAACACTTTTTTACAAGCGAGGGTTCGTCAACGGATAGCCATCGGAAGTCGTGAAACTATTTTTATTGAAGGGAGCTACTACAAGGGTAGTGGAAGCAAACGTCGAGATTAACTATTTAACTAATGTTAATGTTTGAGCAGCGGTGTTTTTAACATTTGATTTTGTCTGCGACAGCCAAAAATCAGCCGAACATAGTAAAAATTTCTCAAAAATAATGGGGACGAATGGTTATTGACTTCAAGTTTGCAGACAATTTGCAGACAAAAACAAAATAAAAATCCCGCAGCTCTTGATTTTCAATGAGTTACGGGATTTATGGGTGCCCAGAACAGGACTCGAACCTGCACGCCTCGCAGCACTCGCACCTGAAACGAGCGC
>DAAV01000098.1 GCA_001701295.1 Bacteroidales bacterium H10 | reverse complement strand
ATGACAGGTGTTATTGATATCAACTATCAACCCGGATACATTAGCCTTGACAAAATATCAATTAAAGGAAAATAATTGCCAGAAGTCTTTATCCACAAATGCAGTGTTATTTCAATTCCAATTCAATGTCCTCTATTGATGGCAGGGAACTCTTGAATTCGTCGGGAATGAATTTTGTAAGCTGAAATTCAGCTACCCCGATAGGTTGCGATGATGATTCAAGGGCATATTGGGCAAGTACATTATCTTTATCCTTACATATCAGCAAACCGATAGTGGGGTTATCCTGCTCAGTTTTCAGTAGATGATTTACAGCTGTCATATAAGTGCCGAGTTGCCCTATATCACCGGCTCCGAATGTTCCTGTCTTTACCTCTATTACGCAATAGGCGTGGAGTTTTACGTTATAGAACAGCAAATCAATGAACTGCTCCGTATGACCGACTTTAAGACGGTACTCTTCCCCGATGTAAGCAAATCCGGAGCCGAGTTCAAGAAGGAAACGGGAAATATTAGCCATCAGCGCTTTCTTAAGTTCCCGCTCCTTATACGGTTCAGCCATTTCGGTGAAGTCGAAGATATACGGGTCTTTTGTCAGCTCTTGAGCAAGGTCGCTGTCAGGAGAAGGAAGCAAGCGTGAGAAACTTGTCACCGCTTTCCCTTGCCGCAGATGTAGACTGGTCTCAATAAATGATTTCAGTACATTTCGCGACCAGCCTTCTTCGACAACTTTATGAGCATAGAATAAAGCTATTTTACTATCCCCGCTACCGAAATATTTATCTATGATAGTACAATGATGTCCCCATGGAACAGAAAAAATTATATCGTCATTGATGCTTTGAGATATGCCAACAAGTTGTTGGCATATCTCATTCTCAGAATTGTCAACAACTTGTTGGCAACTTGTTGCCTCCTTACTATAAAGAAGATACATCTTCTTCATGTATTGCAGATTCTGCCGGGAAAAGCCCTCGGCTTCCGGTATCGCAGCTTTCAGATCCAGACTGAGATTGCGATAGAAACCGCTCCCATAAACATTCTCGGCATCACGCGCCACGATGTCACGACCGAGCGACCAATAGAAACGCAGCATCTCTTTGTTTACCTGCGTTGCAGCCTTAATCTGGCTGCGGCGGTATCGTTCTTTTAACTCCTGTATCCAGCGGGCGTATTCAGTATCGGTTTTAATAAGTTTGCTCATAAGGAAATAACGAACAGCTATTGTTTGCTGTCGCCAACTGCAAAAATATATAAAAATCCTGAAATTTTTACACCCCCATAATAAAGTTTTGAAATTTATTGAATATTCTCCCTCGGCACCTCGGAGCAGCGTTTCTCCGAGACNNGACGCTGAATCAATGAATAACAGAACTTCCGTATCTTCAGATACCTCCGATGTTCCCACATCGGCGCCTCGGAGATGCGCCGCTCCAACTGACTGACGTGTTAATAAAGTGATAACAGGTGTTATTGATATCAATCCATAGATCTTAGCTCCGGCAAAATATCAATTAAAGGACAACAATTGCCAAAAGTCTTTATCCACAAATGCTGTGTTATTTAGAGCGCGTTCCAGTCCAATGTCCTCTATTGATGGCCGGTTACATCATCGATCAGGTTTGGAGAGATGCCGGTACGGTCAAGTCAGCGACTCCTCCTGATTCTCTTTTTCTTCAGCTGCAATTCGCTGGAATTCCGATGGTGTAAGCCCGGTGATACGCTTGAATGTCTTGGAAAAGGTACTTCTCGACTTAAATCCGAGATCCGACACAATAGCCTCTATTGTAAGGTTTCCGTAATTCTCAAAGTCGATAAGTCTGCAACGGGCCACATTGATTCGGCATTCATTGAGCAACTGCGTGAATGTCTTTCCATAGTCATCATTAAGCACCTGGGATACATACTTCTGATTTGATCCGCACATGTCAGAAAGTTCACGCATGGTAAAACCCTCCATGCAGAACACAGATTCGTCGCTCATGGCCTTGCGGATACCCTCGGAAATCTGACTACGCGTCTCGTCATTCGGCCCCTGTCCTGCCGGCTTCTTAACGGTGCCCTCCTGGACATTGCAGTCAGGAGTCAAAGTCGACATGATCTCAAGATTGCGCTCAAAAAGAGACCTGTTCTTGATCCGGAGAGCACGGTATTGCATATACAGGATCACAAGCATCAATCCCAGAACAAAAATACTCGTTACGGTGATCGCGATGATCCTTGTCCTCATCTTTTCCTCAACCCTCATACGGTTGAGTCTCTTCTCGAATTTATCGGTCTCGTGAAAAAGCTCGAGATCATGTATGTTCCCGAATTCTCTGGCATTGAACATCGAATCATGCAGCTCCAGATGCATGAACCTGTATTTGTCTGACAGATTCTTGCGCCCGAGTATTGAATACATGCGGCTGAGATCCGAATATGCATTTATCAGCAGTTCCGGATAAAGATGGTCTCTGGCTATATTCTCGGCTTTCTTCAGATAATACTCTGCCGAATCCGGCACTCCCATGTCAAGATACTTCCTTCCCAAAGCTGTATATGAAGCGAAAATCTCTCTGTTCGGCATGAGCATGCATTTCACAGAATCAAGACTGGCCTTGAGCATGCTTATGGCTTTGCCGTCATGCCCGTCGAGACTGTATCGCTTTGCCTCGGCATAGCAGTGGGCAAGAGGCCATGCCGTGTTGTCAGAAGTTCTTGTCACACGCGTACGGAAGCGGTCTATGATACTTCTGACAGTGTCGTCAGGAATTATTGAACTGTCAAAATTAGACGTCAGTATATTGATCAGGGACACCGATGCCATATAGTGGTTGCCGGTATCGACTGCAGCATCGAAAACATGACGCAGACACCGGTATGCCCTCGTCTTGTCGCCATAGTACAGATATATGGAGGCAAGATTAAGATTACCGCGCGAGTCGTCTCTGCCCTCAAGTTCGGTAGCGGCCAGAAAATTGGAGTAGGCCGAAGCATAGTTCGCATTAAGAAAATTCAACACCCCGAGACTGAGCTGTGCCTCTATGGCATATTTCCTGTCAGGCTGACTGACTCTGTTTCCATCATATCTGTTGGCAAGAATGGTAAAAACCGCCATCGCGCTGTCTGTGCTCTGACGGTCGATGCACCCTCGCCCGAGTTCTGACAGGACCTTGCTGTCGGTGTCGCGGTACATCCTGTAAATATTGTCGAAATCTGATCCCGCCAATGCGCCATGCGAAACCGCAGTGCATATTGTCAAAAGCACCGATACTACTATAAATGGAATTCTGAACATAATCTCATAACGATAAATCCGCCTTATTTCACACAAAACAGCGAGCCTCCACGTGTCAATTCACGAATAGACACACGCCGCAAAGCACGGTATATTGGATTTTTTCAGCATTGAAAATAATTTTACGCAAAATTACAAAAACATTAACCGAAAAAACATTCAATAACCTTTAAAATCTTAAAAAAAATGACCAGATTGAACAAATTTCTCATCTGCTCGGCCATTTCCATACCTCTGATAGGTCTGGCTTCGGCAACGGCTACCGTGGAGACTCACATCGGGCCCGACAGACTGGAGGCGACAACTCCTCCATCCGGACATTCATCGCCGTCAAA
>DAAV01000133.1 GCA_001701295.1 Bacteroidales bacterium H10 | reverse complement strand
TATGATAGGATTAGAGTCTATCCTATTCTCTTATTTAGAGATTTGGATGGTTGCTAAACAAATATGCCTCAGGACCGGATGGTGCTGAGGCATATTTTACGGGTTAAGAATGATATTGGCGGCTGTTCCGAAGTATTGACGGACTATTTGACAGGGTATTTGGTGCTATTTCAGGCTTCTGAGGATTAGGCTGTTGGCTTTGTCGACGGCAGAGGTGTCAAGGCTGGCGAGGTAGATTTGGGTCGTCGCCTCGCTGTCGTGGCCCATGCCTTCGGAGATTACAGAGACCGGAATTACTTTGGCTTTGGCGGCCGACGCCCAACTGTGACGGGCTACATAAAGAGTCAGTGGTATGGTGATGCCTACCATTTCTGCTATTCGCTTCAGGTTGTGGTTGATGTTGTAACCGGCATTGCGGTAGGTACACCGCTCATTGGTACCGGTGTTACGGATGATGGGAAGCAAATAGTCACTGTTGTTCTCCGGGTATTTATCGAGAATCATCTGCATTTCTTTTGTCCACTCTATGATCAGTTGCTGACCTGTCTTGCGGCGGCGATATGTAACGTAGCGGTTCTTAAGGTCTATCTTTCTGAGAAAAGCCATGTCGATAAAACTCATTCCTCTGAGATAAAAGCTCATAAGGAACATGTCGCGGGCATAATCGAGTGTCGGGAGCAGCGAGAGGTCCAGCACTTTGATTTTCTTGATCAGTGCCAACGGCAACGCCCGCTTTACGGTCTTGTCTACTCCTGTATAGACATGCCGGAAGGGATTGCGGTTCTCTATTATATCATCCTCGACGGCACGGTTATAGACGGCTCGGAGTATGCGCGTATAAAATGATATCGTATTCGGCGCGACTCCCCGCTTCCTGTGCCACGCCTCATANNCTCGGAAGTAATGCAGTCAAGCATTATGTCTTCATCCTTTCTGTATTTCTTGAAGCTGTTCAAGGTTGATCTGTATGTTTCGGAAGTGCGTATCTTGCCGTTCTGCTTGAGGCGTGCAATAAGACTCTCCATAAAGTTGAACAGAGAGTATTCATGCGCATAGCGGTTAAACTCGTCAATCACTTCATCTGCGGTATATATCAGTCCCTCCGCGTCCAGTTTGCGGCCAATCTTTGTCAGACATTCCATATCCCAGCGGATGCGCTCCCGGATCGAGAGAATAAACGATTTGCGCTCACTATTTTGACCGGCAGTCACCATCGAGCGGCGTTCATCCCATTCGGTAGGAAATAATTTGTAATTCGTAAGAAGTTGCCGGACTTTTCGGTCGTGGATGATCTGATAGTAGATCGTCCCCTCGCAATCCGCAATGGTCGAGGGTCGTAACTTTACTTTTATCGATGCCATGTATGCAATAATTAAACTACTTATGGCTGCAAAGTAAGAATCTGTTTACCCTAACCCGATAATATCGCTTCACAAAATCTGTAAAT
Source organism: Bacteroidales bacterium H10 (assembly GCA_001701295.1). Lineage (GTDB taxonomy): Bacteria > Bacteroidota > Bacteroidia > Bacteroidales > Muribaculaceae > Lepagella. Next base: position 7,717 of record DAAV01000133.1, on the reverse strand, counting down.
CCGGTTCAGAATATCTCCGGTCATCTCCGCTCGAAAGGGACACCGCTCTCATTAAACAGTCGCTATTACGTGTTCTACCTCCTCCTGTGCGTTATAATATGTTAATTATATTCTTTAGAATAATAATATTGTTAAATAATGTTATATCAAAGCTAATTTTTTATGTTTTACAACACTGTTTGAAAAATATTTTGTAATTTTGCATTGAGTTTTTCATGGTATTAGATTTTAAGGTTAACGCAAGATTGGTTGTCGGGATGACAATCAATTTTTTTTATGTCCTTACAGCAGGCTTTACAATTCGGCAAACAGTGTCACGAGCAGCGGCACACAGATCTCAAGAGCCATGCCATGGATCAAAGCCATCGGAGCGGCCTCAGTTCCGACACAACGTATGATCATGGGCAGTGTCACATCCATGGATGTAACTCCGGCCGCGGAGATCGGAGCATACTTTCCGAACACTTTCGCAAACCATGGTCCACATATGAGCGCGGTCATTTCCCTGACAATATTCACAAGCAATGCAAGCATCCCGAGCCGTGTAGCCGCTTCAACGCCTGTTAGATGACTTTTTATGTCTATTATAAGGACTGAGGAAAGCGAATAGTATCCAAGCCCGCTGCCAAGGGCGAGGGAATCCGTGACACTCCACTCTCCGAGACACAATCCGGCCAAGACAGAGAACAGCAGTGTTCCAACTATCGTAGCCAGAGGCAAAAGCATGGTGCGCCATGATATCCGTTTTATCAGCACGCGGATATTCCCGCCATATCCAAGATTCAGTCCGATCTGTATGATAAGCGCATACAAAAGCCACTCTCCAAGATCCGCAGGAAGCCGTGAGCCGGTCACAATTCCGCCAAGGCCGATGAATATCCCCACCGCGAATATCATCAATACAATAAGACTTCCTCTCATTTGTCCCCTCTCCTGTCGATAAATCCTCTTATAGCCCATGCAGCAAGCACACTTCCGGCCACTCCGGCAAATGCCATCACTACGGCGGCAAATCCGAAATGAGCGAAATCGGCCACAACGCTCTTATTCGAACCCAACGATATACCGAATACGAAGATAAGTGTCCACACAGTCCAGGTGGCGGTACGCTCCAGATGTCGGAGCGCCCTGCATTTCCTCAGCAAGGATCCGACACAACAGCTAATAACGAGCAGCAATAAAATCAACATAATGTCATGTAAATGATATATTAAAAAAGCAACGCCCTGCATGCGCGCTATCAGAAGACAAAATTACTATTATTTTCTAAAGAATACCATAGCTTCGAGATCTAAAACCGGACAAATAGTCCAGACATTCGCCAAATTATCCAACACCACGATACTTTACAACCGTATCTCACGTTAAATTATAGGCAGCCACTTACAGGAGGATATTTCCAAATCGGCAATCCGCCGGACCAACACATTAAAACTCAACGATGGATTTTCAGACCTATACAATCGCCGGCAAGGAGACACGAATACCGATTCCGGTGTCATATGCCGACTGCGCTGATCTCATACGTTCGGACTATTATCGCCACAGCTGTAAAAACGCAGGTCTGTTCCGCATATGGCTCGGCGGCCTGAGCCGTGTCAGTGTCGGCTTCTCATTCTGGTTCCGACTCGCCCAATACCGCCGCGGATGGCTTTATCCAATAGCCCGGCTCATGGTGAAGAGATACAAACGGGGTTATGGACTTTTCATCCCTCCGAAAACAAAGATTGGCTACGGTTTCTACATACAGCATTGCTGCGGCATCATCATAAATCCCCACGCCGTGATCGGCAACAACGTGCATATCGGGCAGCTCACCACCATCGGATCTAACATCGAGGGGCGCGCGGCGATGATCAGAGACGACGTGTACCTCGGTCCCGGACTCAACATAGTCGATGACGTGGAGATAGGCAGTGGTGCATGCGTAGGCGCCGGAGCGGTAGTGACCCGCGATGTCGAACCGGGGACTACCGTAGCGGGCGTCCCGGCACGCAAGATCAGCGAAAAGTCCCATCCTGAATACATAAAGAATCCCTGCCACATTAAAGCGTGACAGGGATATCTCTTTTAGCGTATCCGTAACCGGGAAGGCTACAGGTTATTTCTTCGGCTTGATATCGAGTTTGACGGGTCTGATCATATTCTCGGGAGCGAGAATGGTGTCAAGATCCTCTTTGCTCAATATGCCATGCTCGAGAACCAGGTCATAGACACTGCGGCCCGTCTCGATAGCCTCCTTAGCAATTTTTGTAGAATTCTTATAGCCTATCACTGGATTAAGCGCAGTCACTACGCTGATGCTGTTGCGCACATATGAACGGCACTTCTCCTCATTGGCGGTAATACCCTCTACGCAATGTACCCTCAGCGTCTCAAAGCCGTTTATCATGATATCCACCGACTCGAAATTGCACTGCGCCGTCACAGGCTCCATGGCGTTCAGCTCCATCTGCGCGGCCTCGCTGGCCATTGTCACACAGACATCGTTTCCGATCACCTTGAAGCATATCTGGCTCATTACCTCGGGAATCACAGGATTGACCTTTCCGGGCATGATCGTGCTGCCGGGCTGACGTGCCGGAAGATTGATCTCGCCGAGACCGCAGCGCGGACCGCTCGCGAGAAGACGCAGGTCATTACAGATCTTGCTCACCTTGGTGGCGACGCGCTTCAGTGCGGAAGAATATCCCACCATGGCCGATGTGTCGGAAGTTATGCCGACGAGATCAGAGGCAAGAGTGATGTTCCAGCCTGTGATTTCAGACAGAGCCTCGACACACTTCTCGGCGTATCCAGGTTCGGCACATATTCCCGTACCGATGGCTGTAGCGCCCATATTGACTGTCAGGAAATCCGCGGCAGCCTCGTCAAGATGTTTTATCTCATCCTGAAGAATCGACGCGAAACCGTTGAACGTCTGTCCCAGAGTCATCGGCACCGCGTCTTCAAGCTGCGTACGGCCGATCTTGAGAATATCCTTGAATTCGACAGCCTTTTGGCGGAACGACTCGATAAGACGCTCGTAATGACGTTTGAAACGCAGATGAGCGAAATACATTCCTATATGGATGGCTGTCGGATAGGCGTCGTTGGTCGACTGTGAGCGGTTAACATGATCATTGGGGGAGCAATACTGATATTCACCACGTTTGTGACCCATGATCTCGAGAGCCCTGTTGGCAATGACTTCATTGGCGTTCATATTGGTCGATGTGCCTGCGCCGCCCTGGATCATGTCTACAGGGAACTGGTCGAGATGCTCGCCGCCGATCAATTCACGGCATGCCTGCGATATGGCGTCGAACTGTTCGTCGGTAAGAAGACCCAGTTCATGGTTGGCCATGGCCGCTCCGAGCTTAGTGATGCCAAGTCCTTTTACAAACTCCGGATAATCATAAAGATGGAATTTGCTTATTTCAAAATTCTCAAGGCTACGGAGTGTCTGGACTCCGTAAAGCACACATTCGGGAACCTCAAGAGATCCCAGAAGGTCGGATTCTGTACGGAATCCTTTTTCGCAATTGTCTTTCATGTTTTCCGATATTTTAATTTAAGGTATTTTGCCTGTGCGACCGCAGAAAACAGGCGGTCACACATCTTCGTTAAGGTAATTCGGCAAAAATAACCTTTTTTTCTTTGTTTTCAATATAAACGCCTTAAAAAAAAGAAAGATTTGGAATATGTTATATAACATAGAAGCCGAATGAACAATTCAATGCAATTATCCTTTAATAAATTAAAGTTACTTAACAGAACGTCCCCCCTTTTTTCCGAGGATAGTCCTGCCGGGGAACTTTTACTGAATTGTATCTAATCGAAAAACACCAAGGCATGATTATCCAATTATTGTTCGTTTTGACCGCCATAATCGTCGGTGCGCGTCTCGGCGGCATCGGTCTCGGCGTTATGGGCGGTGTAGGGCTGGCCATTCTTGTATTCGTATTCGATCTTGAACCGACATCACCTCCTATCGACGTGATGCTCATGATCGCGGCGGTCATTTCCGCCGCCGCGGCAATGCAGGCCGCCGGCGGTCTCGACTGGCTTGTCCGCGTGGCCGAGAAACTGCTGCGCAAGAATCCGTCGCAAGTTACGATCGTCAGCCCGCTCGTAACCTATTTCTTCACATTCGTAGCCGGCACAGGCCATGTGGCATATTCGGTGCTACCGGTCATAGCCGAAGTAGCGCGAGAGACCAAAGTGCGCCCCGAACGTCCCCTCGGAATAGCGGTGATCGCATCGCAACAGGCCATTACAGCCAGTCCGATCTCGGCGGCGACAGTGGCATTGCTCGGGTTGCTCACAGGATTCGACATCACCCTGTTCGACATATTGAAAGTCACAATACCGGCCACACTCGTCGGTGTGCTTGTGGGTGCGTTCCTGTCAAAACGGGTGGGAAAGGAACTTATGGAAGATCCCGAATACCTGCGCCGTATCGAACAGGGCATGATCAAAGAGAATTCACTTAAATTCAATGAAATCCGCAACGTAAAGACGGCCGTCACATCCGTGATCCTCTTTCTCGTGGCCACGGCGATGATCGTGCTCTTCGGATCCATACCGGCCTTGCGGCCCACGTTCAACGGCGTGGCAATGGGAATGCCGGCGCTAATTGAAATCCTTATGCTCAGCGCCTGTGCGATCATCCTGCTCGTATCGAAGACAAACGGAATCGCACCTACTCAAGGAAGCGTATTCATAGCCGGAATGCAGGCCGTGATCGCCATCTTCGGTATCGCCTGGATGGGCGACACGTTCATCAACGGAAACATCACCGTGCTTACGGAGTCAATCAAGGGTCTCGTCACCGAAATGCCGTGGCTCTTTGCCGTAGCTCTCTTCGTGATGTCGATTCTTCTCTACAGCCAGGCGGCCACGGTACGGGCCATAATGCCACTCGGTGTCGCCCTCGGTCTGAGCCCCTGGATGCTTATAGCTCTCTTTCCGGCAGTAAACGGTTACTTCTTCATACCGAACTACCCCACTCTCGTGGCAGCTATAAACTTCGATCGCACCGGCACCACTAAAATCGGCAAATACATACTGAACCACTCGTTCATGATGCCCGGAATGGTGGCGACGATCGTCGCGGTATCGGTCGGGCTTCTGCTGATCCAGTTCTACTCATGAGCCGCGACAGCGCATAAAGATTAATTTTCAAACTTTAATCATAAATTTATCGGTTATGAAAAATCTGAAGACTCTCGGTATGCTTGCTTTCATGATGATAGCATCCGTCATGAGTGCATTCGCACAACAAAAACCCAATGTCTACATTCTGGCCACAGGCGGAACAATCGCCGGAACCGGAAAATCGGCCACAGCCTCAGGCTACACGGCCGGCCAGGTGGCGATCCAGTCTCTTATCGACGCAGTGCCCGAAATGAAAGACATAGCCAACATCACGGGCGAGCAGGTGGTGAATATCGGCTCGCAGGACATGAACGACGAAGTATGGCTTACTCTCGCCAAGCGTATCAACGAGCTCCTCGCCTCTCCTGAGGTGGACGGCATAGTGATTACTCACGGAACCGACACAATGGAAGAGACCGCATACTTCCTCAACCTGACCGTACACAGCGACAAGCCCGTCGTACTGACCGGAGCGATGCGTCCCTCGACGGCAATGAGCGCCGACGGACCCCTCAACCTCTACAATTCGGTCGTGACAGCAGCCGATCCGGCTTCCAAAGGACGCGGAGTGCTCGTCGTAATGAACGGCATAATATTAGGCGCGCACGGCAATCAGAAAATGAATACCGTCTCAGTGCAGACCTTTCAGGATCCCGACGGCGGCCCGCTCGGATACGTCTACAACAGCAAGCCCTATTACAATCTCAACACCCTTAAGAAACACACCACAGAATCTGTCTTCGACGTATCGGGACTTACAAGCCTGCCGAAAGTCGGCATAGTCTATGCCTACTCCAACATAGACGCCGACGTGATGACTCCTTTCCTCGACAAGGCCAACGGATACCAGGGCATCATACATGCGGGTCTGGGCAACGGCAACTATCATAAGAATATCTTCCCGTCACTCCTTGAAGCCCGCAAGAACGGCATAATCGTGGTTCGTTCAAGCCGCGTGCCGACCGGTCCCACCACTCTTTACGACGAGGTCGACGACGCCAAATACCAGTTTGTCGCTTCATGGGAACTCAATCCGCAGAAAGCGCGTGTGCTTCTGATGCTGGCGCTTACAAAGACTTCCGACTGGCAGCAGATCCAGAAATATTTCGAAGAATACTAATGACAGTAAAGGAAGATAAAATCTTCACGACACAGAACACGATCACACTATAAACACACATCTACTATGAAGACATCACATATTGCCCTGATGGCCGGAATGATTCTGACCGCAGGAAACGCATCGGCCCAGCAGGATGAGATCACCCAGGTCAGGACCGACAACGAGAAAGGACTGATCGAGGAGATCTTCAAGATCGAAAAGAAGACCGACAAGTTCAATCTTACCCTTGACATGCACGCCGACTTCGATGCCGGGTGGACCGGCTCGGAGTTCGACGGGGGTAAGTTCAAGTTCCAGGAACTTCGATTCGAGGCCAAAGGCAACATCAACAATTGGCTGAGCTACCGCTACCGCCAGCGTCTTAACAAAGGAGATCGGACCGACGGTTACTTCGACAACGTGCTCAACAGCATAGACGTGGCAGGCATCGGCCTCAACTTCAACAAATGGTCGCTCTTTCTCGGAAAGCAATGCGCGGCCTATGGCGGAATAGAATTCGACCTCAATCCTATCGAGATATACCAGTACTCGGATATGGTCAATTATATGTCGAACTTCATGACCGGTGTCAACGTGGCCTATAACCCCACTCCGAAGCAGCAGTTCCAGTTCCAGATCCTCAACGCACTCACGACATCGTCACAAGACATGTACGGAGACTATGAAAAAGCGAAACTGCCTCTGGTCTACACGCTCAACTGGAACGGCAATTTCAACGATGTGTACAAGACGCGCTGGTCGGCATCGTTCATGAACGAGACCAAGGGGGAGCACATGTGGTATTTCGCCCTCGGCAACGACTTCAAAATCAGCGATAAGGTGCAGATGTATTTCGACTGGATGTACTCGCTCGAGGGTGTAGACCGCAAGGGCATCATCACCGATATCGTGGCCCCTAACGGATGGACCAAGAAAGCGGCCAAGACCGACATCATGTCGTTCATTCTGCATGTAAACTACAGATTCCATCCGGCATGGAACATTTTCGGCAAGGTCATGTATGAGAACGAGGGTGTGTACAAGACAAATACCCTTGATGTGCTCGGGACCGACGGCGAGACCGAGGTTCCCGTAGAACTCCGCAAAGGAAAATACCGCACGGCGCTGGGATACATCGGCGGTGTGGAATATTATCCTTTCAAGGACCGCAACCTACATTTCTTTGTCGCCTATGTAGGCCGCAACTATAAATATACCGCCAAAGCAAAATCATTCGGCGCCGAAGATTATAACACCAACAATATTCAGGTGGGATTTATCTGGCAGATGCCGGTGTTCTGAAAATCAACTTTCAAAAAGTCGTGAAGATTCACGACTTTATGCCAACAACATAACTCTGCTTTTGCAATCGAGGCGATCCTGACTATTATGGTCCGGGTCGCCTTTTTATTCAGATAACTAAAATATGTTAATAAAATATTTAACAATTATAATTTATTTAAATTATGTTAATAT
>DAAV01000007.1 GCA_001701295.1 Bacteroidales bacterium H10 | reverse complement strand
CGCGTACAGAAGGAACGCTTCCTCGACGAGGATGAATATGACCGTGTGAAGGACTGTTTCGTCCTGACCGCCGACAAGTTGCGCAATGCCAAGCCCACCATGCGCATATTGCATCCCCTGCCTCGCGTCAACGAGATCGCCACGGATGTCGATTCAGATCCGCGGGCGGCATATTTCCGTCAGGTCGAGAACGGTAAATTCGTACGCATGGCGTTGATCCTCAAACTTCTTGAATGGGCTGACCGTGAAGACAGACATCATGATCTGCTTCCCGGCGATGTGGTCAGAGGACAATACCGTTGCTCCAATCCGAAGTGCATTTCCAATGTCGAGGCGCATGCCGTCGAATCGATATTCCGTCCTTCTGCCGACGGCAACGGATACCGATGCGTTTATTGCGAATCGCGGCCTGCAAAATGACTTGCAAAATTGAGATAAATTTTGCGGGATTGGAAAAAAATGCGTAATTTTGCGCATGGAAATGAAAGTGGAGTTTTCACATATTTACGAATTTCCCAGTCCCTTGTCCAGTGTGGCTCATAAGAGTCTCATGTGCGCTATGGGTCAAAGCTTTGGTGGTGTGCGCGCTCAGCGTGCCCGTAAGCAGACAGAAACAATAGGATAGTTAACTNNCAGCCCGCCGCTTTATTTTTTACGTAATATAAAGTTTTTTACAGGAAATGAATATGAAAGTAGGAGTCGTGATGGGATCTACGAGTGACCTCGGTGTCATGAAGGGTGCATTTGAGATTCTTGATCAGTTTGGCGTTGATTACGAGAAGAAAGTGTTTAGCGCGCATCGTACGCCTCTGGCGCTTGAGGAATGGATAAAAGGCGCCCGTGAACGTGGTATCGTGGCATTTGTCGCTGCGGCCGGAGGAGCCGCGCATCTCGCAGGCGTTGTCGCCGCACACACCACGCTTCCGGTGATCGGAGTGCCTATCATGTCGAAAGCTCTCCGCGGCCTTGACTCTCTGCTTGCAATGGCGCAGATGCCTTCAGGAATTCCCGTGGCTACCGTCGCTATCGACGGTGCGAAAAATGCCGCGCTTCTCGCCATTGAGATTATGGGCGTGACAGATGAGACTCTACATCAGAAGTTGCGCGATTTCCGTGCCGAACAGGCCCGTAAGATTCTTGAAACAGAAATTTGAACCAACCCATGACTACTCATCGTATTTTTGCTCGTAAACGTCCGGAGTTCCGAGTAGAGGCCGAAAGTCTCCGTCATGAACTCAATTCGACTCTCGGCCTTGATATCAAAGATCTTCGATTTGTCTGTGTCTATGATCTCTTCGGTTTTTCCGACAGCCTTCTCGAACAGACCCGCTACGGCGTATTCGGCGAGATCGCTACAGATTGCGTGACGGACACGATAGATATCGACGGGTATCCGCATCTGGGAGTGGAGGCATTGCCGGGCCAGTTTGACCAGAGAGCATCGGCTGCGCGTGAATGCGTGCGCCTTATAAGTCCCGATGCCGACGTGGATATACTCTCGGCGCGTCTGTACATATTTGACAAGGGCGTCACACAGGAGCAGATGGATGCTATCTCCCGTTATCTGATAAATTCTGTCGAATCCAGACGGAAGAATCTTGATGTTCTCGCATTGCCGGAACGCGCCCATGCCCTTCCTGTGAAGACTCTTGCGGAATTCCGCGAAATCACGGCCGGAGACGCCGCCGCATACTGCAAGGAGGCGGGACTCGCCATGAACGGTGACGATCTCATGGAGGTGGTGAGATATTTTACAGCCGAAGGCCGCGATCCCAATGAAACCGAACTTCGCATACTTGATACTTACTGGAGCGACCATTGCCGTCATACAACCTTTACTTCACGTCTGACAGACATAGGGGTGGAGGACTCTTTTATAGCTCCCGAGATCCGTGAAAGTCTCGGATTGTGGAACAAGATGCGTGCGGATCTCGGACGCGGGGAGAAACCTCTCTGTCTTATGGATCTCGCCACGATAGGCGCACGCTGGCTTCGTGCGAACGGAATGCTCGACGATCTGGAACAGAGCGAGGAAAACAACGCATGCAGCATATATGTCGATGTCGATGTGGACGGAAAGCCCGAGAAATGGCTTCTTCAGTTCAAGAACGAGACTCACAACCATCCTACGGAGATCGAACCGTTCGGCGGTGCGTCAACATGTCTCGGCGGCGCGATACGCGACCCGTTGAGCGGACGCAGTTATGTATATCAGGCCATGCGCCTTACAGGTGCGGGCGACATATATCAGCCCGTGGAGAACACGATGGCGGGTAAATTGCCTCAGCGTGTCATATCGCGCGGAGCTGCCGCCGGTTACTCCTCATATGGCAACCAGATAGGTCTTGCGACCACACATGTCCGCGAGATATATCATCCGGGATATGTGGCCAAACGTCTTGAAGTCGGAGCTGTCGCAGGTGCGGTGCGTGCCAGGGATGTGCGCCGCGAGCGTCCCGCCGCAGGCGATGTCGTGCTTATGTTCGGCGGCCGTACAGGTCGTGACGGCATAGGCGGCGCCACAGGATCGTCAAAAGAGCACACCGAGTCGTCGCTCGAAATGTGCGGCAGCGAGGTGCAGAAAGGTAATGCTCCCGAGGAGCGTAAACTTTCACGTCTGTTCCGTCGTCCGGAAGTGACGAGACTGATAAAGAAATCAAACGACTTCGGTGCGGGAGGCGTCAGTGTTGCGATCGGCGAGCTGACAGACGGTCTTGACATCTACCTTGATCGTGTCACGACCAAATACGATGGCCTCAACGCGACCGAACTCGCGATATCGGAAAGTCAGGAACGCATGTCGGCTGTCGTAGAGGCAAAAGACATGGAGGAATTCATGCGCTATTGTCACGAAGAGAATATAGAAGTCCGCCATGTGGCCGATGTCACTGACTCGGGACGCATGCGTCTTTTCCGTGACGGGCAGCTTGTCGCCGATCTCAGCCGTGAATTTATAGATTCGGCCGGCGCACCTCATTTCGCCAAAGCGCGTATAGAGGCCGTCTCTCCCTGCAATCCGTTCGAACGCAATATCGAAGGTGACGACTTCGATGAGAAATTTATCAACAATCTTCTTGATCCGAATGTCACCTCGCAACGGGGACTCATCGAGATGTTCGACTCTTCGATCGGCGCTTCTACAGTGCTCATGCCTTTCGGAGGCCGGACGAACGGTACGGAGGCGCAGGTAAGCGTACAGAAATTGCCTGTAGGACCTCATTTCACCAATACCGCCAGCATGATGGCATGGGGATTCAATCCCTTCATCACATCGTGGAGCCCGTATCACGGAGCCGCATATTCGGTTGTCGAGGCGGTGGCCAAATCAGTTGCTGCAGGCGCGGATTTCCGTCGGATGAGATTCTCCTATCAGGAATATTTCGAACGTATGAATTCCGAGAAGGCATGGGGCAAACCCCTTGCGGCGCTTCTCGGCACACTTCGCATGCAGAAGGAACTCGGACTGCCTTCGATCGGCGGTAAGGATTCCATGAGCGGGACTTTCGGAGAAATAAGCGTTCCTCCGACACTGATCGCATTCGGTGTGGCTCCTGTGGATGCCCGCGATGTCATAAGCCCTGAGTTTAAGAAATCGGGCAGCGGACTCTATCTTATCAGACACACGCCGCTTTCATCCGGTATGCCGAACACGGCGGAGATCGCGGCCGAATATGATGCACTGCATAGTGAAATCAAGGCGGGACATGTGATCAGTGCCTATGCCATAGGATTCGGCGGTCTTGCGGAGGCTCTTGTAAAGATGTCTCTGGGCAACAGGATCGGAGCCGATGTGTCATACGACAAAAACAAGATATTCNNCGATGCCGCCTACGGCTCGATCGTAGTGGAGGCTGTGGAACCCATAGATATCCCGGGTGCGGAATTCATCGGTTCCACGACAGAAGAGCCGGTCGTTATGATCGAACATCATAAATTCCCGATTGATGACCTGGCGCTTAAGGTACGTGAGAGATTCAACTCCGTCTATCCGGATACGGCTCCGACGACAGGCGACGCGCCCGATGCTTCATGCGACCGTAAAAGCCCGGCATACGAGGGTGTGCCCATAGAGACACCGGTGGTGTATCTCCCTGTCTTCCCCGGCACGAACTGCGACTATGACATGCAGGCGGCTTTCGCCAACGAAGGCGCTGAAGTGCGCATAGGTGTATTCCGTAATCTTTCAGCACAGGATATATCCGACTCCTGCCGCGAGATGGAAGAAAATATCGATGCCTGCAATATTCTTGCCATCAGCGGCGGATTCTCGGCAGCCGACGAGCCTGACGGTTCGGGCAAATTTATTGTTACCGTGCTTCTCAATGAGGAAGTCCGGGCTGCGGTAGAGCGTCTGATGGCACGCGGCGGTCTTATTCTCGGTATCTGCAACGGTTTCCAGGCGCTTGTCAAATCCGGTCTTCTTCCTTTCGGCAAGATTGGTGAGCTTACACCGGATTCTCCGACTCTGTTCCGCAACGACATCAACCGCCATATCTCCCAGATCGCGGTGACGCGTGTTGGCACGACAGCGTCTCCCTGGCTGGATTCTTTCGAGGTGGGACAGCTTCATTCCGTGGCAATGTCTCACGGCGAGGGTAAATTTGTCGCAGATGAAAAAATGCGCGAGACGCTGCTTAAGAACGGTCAGATTGCGTTCCAGTATGCAGATCCGGCCACAGGACATGCGACAATGCTTTCTCCTGAAAATCCCAATGGTTCGACATGGGCTATAGAAGGTATAATATCGCCCGACGGTCACATACTCGGCAAGATGGGGCATTCCGAGCGTTATCGCGAAGGATTGATGAAGAATGTTGCCGGGGACAAGTCTCAGAATATATTCCGCAATGCAGTGCGTTATTTCCGAAAAAAATAAAAAATAAAAACATTTCATATATCTATTCACAATGGAAAAGAAAGAGATGCTCTACGAGGGCAAAGCAAAACAGGTGTTCGCAACAGATGACGAAAATCTTGTGATTATCCACTACAAAGACGCAGCCACAGCTTTCAACAATCTCAAGAAAGCGACTATCGACAACAAGGGCGTGCTCAATAACGAGATCACAACCATCATCTTCAAGAAACTCAATGAAGCCGGAATCCCGACACACTACATCGAGACTCTTAACGACCGCGACCAGCTCTGCCATAAAGTCAGCATCGTGCCTCTCGAGGTAATCGTGCGCAACATTATCGCCGGTTCTATGGCCAAGCGTCTCGGCATAGAGGAGGGAACTCCCGCTCCCAACACCATCATGGAGATCTGCTACAAGGATGACGCTCTCGGCGATCCTCTGATCAATGACCATCACGCTGTGGCGCTCGGTGCGGCAACTTATGCCGAGCTTGCCGAGATCTATGACATGACAGCGCGCATCAATGAACTTCTTAAAGACATTTTCTCGAAAATCAACATCCGTCTTGTAGACTTCAAGATCGAGTTCGGCAAGACAGCCGACGGCAAGATCGTGCTTGCTGACGAGATCAGCCCCGATACATGCCGTCTCTGGGATGCCACCACCAACGAGAAACTTGACAAGGACCGTTTCCGCCGTGATCTCGGCAATGTGATCGGTGCTTACGAGGAGATCGACAGCCGTCTTAACTCAATCAGATAACCGCGATCGGAGATGGCAAAAAGTTATGAGGCTTCGGGTGTCAATCTCGAAGCGGGTTATGAGGTGGTAAGCCGCATCAAGAAGCATGTGGCCTCTACCGTGCGGCCCGGTTGTATGGGAGGCATAGGAGCTTTCGGAGGCATGTTCGATCTCGGTTCACTCGGATATCGTCATCCGGTACTCGTGAGCGGTACCGACGGTGTGGGAACCAAACTCAAGATCGCTTTCGAGCTTGACCGTCACGATACGATCGGCATAGACGCTGTGGCCATGTGTGTCAACGATGTGCTGGCGCAGGGTGCCCAGCCGCTCCTGTTCCTTGATTATGTGGCGGTAGGTCACAATCGTCCGGAAGTCGTGGAGGCTATAGTGTCGTTCGTCGCCGAAGGTTGCCGTCAGGCGGGATGTGCTCTTGTCGGCGGCGAGACAGCCGAAATGCCCGGTATGTATGCCCCCGAAGACTATGATATAGCCGGATTTACAGTCGGAGCGGTAGAGAAAGATGAGCTTATCGACGGTTCGAAAGTAGCCGAAGGCGATGTGCTTGTCGGGCTGCCTTCGACAGGCGTGCATTCCAATGGGTTCTCCCTTGTCCGCAAGATTGTATCGGATGCAGGACTTGACCTCAATGCCAGATATGAGGAAACCGGAGACCGTACGCTCGGAGAAGTACTTCTGACTCCGACCGCGATTTATGTCAAGCCCGTCCTCGAACTCATGAAACAGGTTGACGTGCACGGAGTGGCTCATATCACCGGAGGCGGTTTTGACGAGAACATTCCCCGTATATTGGGCGACGGTCTCGGTGTGGAGATAAAGGATGGAAGCTGGAAGATACTTCCGGTATTCGACCTGCTGCGCAAGTATGGCGATCTTCCTCGCCGCGAGATGTTCAATATATTCAATATGGGTATCGGTATGGTTGTGGCAGTGAGTGCGTCGGATGCCGAAAAGGCAGTCGCCTCGCTCAAGTCTTCCGGTATCGATGCCGCAGTGATCGGTAAAGTCGTGAAAGGATCAGGCGTGACATTGGTCTGATACTGCTTGTATCGTTTAATTTTTAATAGCTACTTAACTGCTGTTTATATTATAATGAAAGCTTTAATAAGCGTAAGCGATAAAAGGGGAGTGGTCGATTTCGCCCGCTCTCTCAAGGAAATGGGTTGGGAGATCATCGCCACCGGCGGTACGATGAAGATGCTGCTTGACAGCGGTCTTGAAGTGACAGGTATCAGTGAGGTCACAGGTTTCCCTGAAATATGCGGAGGACGTGTGAAGACACTTCATCCGAAAGTGCATGGCGCGCTGCTCGGCCGTCGTGATCTCGAGAGCGACATGCAGCAGCTTGCCGAAAACGGAATCGGTCTTATAGATCTCGTGTGTGTGAACCTTTATCCGTTTGAGGCTACTGTCGCCAAACCGGATGTGACACTCGCCGATGCAATCGAGAATATCGACATAGGTGGTCCTTCCATGCTCCGTTCCGCAGCCAAGAACTGCAAGAGTGTCACAGTGGTCTGCGAACCTGACGATTACGAGACTGTACTTGCGGAAATCCGTGCCAACGGCAATACTACCGAAGATACTCGTCTTCGTCTGTCGGCCAAAGCATATACCCATACGGCGCTCTATGACAGCCATATCGCCGAATATATGCGTCGTCAGGCAGGTCTGCCCGAAAAGCTTTTCCTCGCTTTCGATGAAGTGCAGAGTCTTCGTTACGGAGAAAATCCCCATCAGAATGCGAAATTCTATCGCACTCCCCAAGAATATTCCTACAGTGTGGCTACAGCCCGTCAGATTCAGGGCAAGGAGTTGTCATACAACAATATCCAGGATGCCAACGCAGCTCTTGAGATCGTAAGTGAATTCAGTGAGCCTTTCTGTGTGGGACTGAAACATATGAATCCGTGCGGGGCAGCTGTCGGTGCGGATGTGCTTGATGCGTGGACCCGCGCTTATGAGGCCGACAAGGTCAGCATATATGGCGGAATCGTAGCGTTCAACCGTCCTGTCACGGGCGAGGTGGCATTACAGATGAAGCCCATATTCCTGGAGATCGTGATGGCTCCTTCATTTACAGAGGAGGCTCTTGAGATATTCTCCAAGAAGAAGAACCTGCGCCTTCTTGAAGTCAAGATGGAAGCCAAGGGTGAGAAACGTCCGCGTTATGTGGGAGTGACCGGAGGTCTTCTGGTTCAGGACGCTGATACGGAATGTCTCGAGATCACCGATGCCATGACCGTGACCGAACGTCATCCGGACGCGCGTGAGCTCGCTGACATGGATTTCGGATGGAAGATCGTCAAGCATGTCAAGTCAAATGCCATTGTAGTCGTGAAGAACGGCGCTACTCTCGGTGTAGGTGCCGGTCAGATGAATCGTGTCGGTTCCGCTACAATAGCGCTTGAAGAGGCCAAGGCCGCCGGAGCGACCGAGGGCCTTGTGCTCGCTTCCGACGGATTCCTTCCCTTTGACGATACTGTGGAGCAGGCGTCGCGATATGGCGTCACAGCCATTGTACAGCCCGGCGGCAGCATCCGTGACGAGGATTCTGTAAAGAAAGCTGACGAGAAAGGCATAGCCATGCTTTTTACAGGCATGCGTCATTTCAAACATTGATTTATAAAAATTATACAGTCCGGACTGGGATAGGGTCCGGACTGTATAATTAATCTTACCTCCATAAACAACAATCAACACCTCAAACCCACAACATGTCTAAAAAAGTTCTCGTGGTCGGCGGCGGCGGCCGTTGCCATGCCATCGTAGACAGCCTGTCGCGTTCGGCGAAGGTGTCAAAGATATATTGCGCTCCCGGCAATGCCGGTATCGGAACCCAGGCCGAATGTATCCCGGTACAGGTATCCGATATTCCCGCTCTTCTCGATTTTGCAAAAGCCAACGATATTGATCTGACTGTGGTAGGTCCCGAGGCCTCTCTTGCCGCAGGCATTGTCGATGCTTTCAGAGAAGTCGGACTGAAGATATTCGGTCCGACAAAGGCCGCGGCACGTATCGAGAGTTCCAAGGAATATGCGAAAGATCTCATGGCGCGTCATAATGTCCCGACGGCGGCATACCGTACATTCAGCGACTTTGACGAGGCGTTGGCATATGTGAAAGCCGGTCCGATCCCCGTAGTGATAAAATATGACGGGCTTGCTGCGGGCAAGGGTGTTGTCGTCGCACTTACTCTGAAGGAAGCGGAAGACGCGTTGCGCGACATGCTTCTTGACGAGGCGTTCGGAAAAGGCCGTGTGGTTGTCGAGGAGTTTCTTGACGGCCCTGAATTCTCATTCATGTGTCTTGTCAACGGCAATAAGCTTTATCCTCTTGACATCGCGCGCGACCACAAGCGCGCGTATGATCGCGACGAAGGACCCAACACCGGCGGAATGGGCGCTTATTCTCCTGTGCCGTTTGTAACGGCGGAAATCAGGCAGACAGCAATAGAGACCATACTTCAGCCTGTAGCCGATGCCATGGTAGAGGAGGGCGTTCCTTTCACAGGAGTGCTTTACGGCGGCCTTATCCTTCACAATGGTACTCCGAAAGTCATCGAGTTCAACGCCCGTTTCGGCGATCCCGAGACCGAGGTGGTGCTGCCGCGCCTGAAGAGCGACATCGTCGACATTTTCTGCGCCGTTGCCGAGGGCCGCGATACGCAGTTGGAGTGGCACGATTTTGCCACGCTGGGCATTGTGCTTGCCTCGAAGGGCTATCCCGGCGACTATGAAAAAGGACACGAGATCAAAGGGCTCGACCGGACCGAGGGCGCTGTTTATCACATGGGAACCAAGGCCGACGGCGACCGTGTGCTGACTGCCGGAGGCCGCGTGCTGTTCGTGGTGGGCAAGGGGCGCGACCTGGCCGAGGCGCGGGAAAATGCGTTGGCCGACGTTGCGCGCATCGACTGCGACAACCTCTTCCACCGCACGGACATCGGACATTGGGCATTGAAAAAGTAAAACGAAATCTATGGTAATCAGCGGAAAAGAACTTTCAGCGAAACTAAAACTCGAAATGGCGGCCGAAGTGGCCACATTCGAAGGTAAATACGGCCGTGTGCCGCATCTGGTGGTAATCCTCGTGGGCGAAGATCCCGGCAGCGTGAGCTATGTGACCGGCAAAGCCAAGGCTTCGGCCGAGGTAGGTATCCGGAATACGACGATCCGCAAGCCGGAGTCGATCGCCGAGTCCGAATTGCTGGACATCATCGCCGCACTGAACCTCGACGACGATGTCGACGGCATCCTGGTACAGTTGCCCCTGCCGAAGCATATCGACGAGGACAAGGTGATCGCAGCCATCGACAAGTCGAAGGATGTCGACGGTTTCCATCCCCTGAACGTCGCTGCGTTGTGGCAGAAGCAACCCTGCACGCTCCCCTGTACGCCGAAGGGTATCCTCAAGATGCTGCGGGCGGCAGGCGTGGAGATCGCAGGCAAGCGCGCCGTGGTGATCGGCCGGAGTAACATCGTAGGGCTTCCCGTGTCGAAACTGCTGCTCGATGCGAACGCCACGGTGACGATGGCCCACAGCCGTACGCGCAACCTCGGCGAGGTGACGCGCGGGGCGGAGATTCTGGTGGTGGCTATTGGCCGGCCGAAGTTCGTTACGGCGGACATGGTGTCGGACGGCGCCGTGGTGATCGACGTGGGTGTCAACCGCGATCCGGAGACGGGCAAACTGTGCGGCGATGTCGATTTTGCCGCCATCGAACCCAAAGCCTCGGTCATCACCCCGGTTCCGGGAGGCGTCGGGCCGATGACGATCTGCTGCCTGATGGAGAATACGATCGAATGTTTTCTCCGGCGGATGCGCCGATAAAGGATAACCGGGGCGACAGTCCCGGTTTTTTATTCGTAACGGCATGGATGATAACGCATATACGATTGTAAACGGCCGCGTGCTGACCCCTGCGGGCTGGCTTGCGGGGGCTTCGCTGGTGATCCGTGCGGGGCGTATTGCCGCGGTAT
>DAAV01000169.1 GCA_001701295.1 Bacteroidales bacterium H10 | reverse complement strand
TGAACTTGCGAAACTTAAATTACAGACTGATTTATATACAAACAAATCCGATTATTCCTCCAAAAATTCGGATTTTAGCCAAACAAACCATGCTATTTAGGGCTATAAAACACCAATGGCCAAACAAATTATATTTTGCTTGACCATTGATTATCAGGTATTTGCGTTAAAATTTCTGCTTAATACTCGTCCTCGTTGAAGAAGAAGTCGTCTTTGCTGGGGTAGTCGGGCCAGATGTCTTCTATCGACTCGTATATCTCGCCTTCATCTTCTATCTCCTGAAGGTTCTCGATCACCTCGAGCGGTGCGCCTGAACGCATCGCAAAGTCTATAAGTTCCTCTTTTGTGGCGGGCCACGGTGCGTCTTCGAGTTTGGACGCAAGTTCTAATGTCCAGTACATATTTTTCTCAGATTAATTTTGTCTTTTATAAATANNAAATGACGGCATCTTTAATTGCCGTCGGGTGTTTTTAATTCTTTATAGTCTCGTATCGCTTTCCGTTATTATCAGAGATGTAAGAAGAACTTGAAAACCGATATTGGGTCTTGAGAGTTTAAATCTCTTTTTTGCAAACGGATAAGTAATATATATTGTTTTCTTTCTTGCAAACGAACTGGAACGCAATTTATTTTTTCCAGATCACTTCTTCTTCTCCCTGAAGGAAATTAAAGTGGCGGGCGACAATAAACAGGTAATCAGACAACCGGTTGAGATAGGTTAAGACTGCCGGATCCACGTAGTCGATGTCGGCAAGATCAAGCACGCGTCTTTCGGCACGGCGGCAGACTGTGCGTGCGATATGTGCCTTTGATGCAAGTTCGCATCCTCCCGGAAGAACGAATGCCCGGATCTTCGGTGTCTGCTCGTCAAGAGCATCTATCCACCCCTCGATATCCTTCAAGCGGCTATCGTCAATGGAAAGGCATTTAGGCTCTTCTCCCTCCTTGACCGCTGTGGCAAGGTATCCTCCGATATTGAACAATTCGTTCTGGACATTCATTATCTGACCTTTGACTTCTGTGTCGCACTTGGGATCAGACGCTACATTGCCGAGGCAAGATGACAATTCGTCAATTGTACCGTATGCTTCAAGCCGTACGGAATTCTTTTTCACGCGTTCACCGCCGACAAGCGATGTCGATCCTTGATCTCCGGTGCGGGTATATAACTGACTTTTCATGGTTGTGTTCTATTTTTTTATTTGTTAACGCCTGCTATTCTAAATTGTTGCGGAGAGAAGCGATGTCTGTCCCCGAAGGAGTCTGAAATATGCGCAATCCGAACTCCTGTATCACGGCATACACATGGTCGAATATATCGGCCTGGACATGTTCAAAATCTTTCCATCCCGTGCGATGCGTAAAGAAATACAACTGAAGGGGGAGGCCGGAGGGTGTGGGCTGCATCTGTCTGACCATATGCAGCATATCAGGATTTACATCTTTGTGACGAGCTATATACTTTTCGAGATATCGGCGGAGCAGTGTCAGATTTACCNNATCGACAGGGATGTTTTCAAGCCATCCCCGGCGGTCCAGTTCGAGCAATTCGGCTTCGGTGCAGAAACGGATGCTTTCTGCATCTATATATATGGAGCGTTCCACTCGGCGTCCTCCTGATCTCCGCATCGGCTGATAATTGCGGAAAGAATCTGAGATCAATGCATAAGGAGGTATGGTCGATATGGAATTGTCCCAATTGCGTACCTTGACCGTCGTCAGCGATACATCTTCCACTTCTCCGTTGGCTCCATGCTTTTCCGCCACAATCCAGTCTCCTTTATGCAGCATTTTATTGGCTGTAAGCTGAACGGAGGCCACAAGGCCGAGAATCGTGTCTTTGAATACGAGCATAAGAATGGCCGCCGATGCTCCCAGCGCGGTAAGAATTGCTATAGGTTCCTTGCCTATCAGTATGCTTATGCCTATTATGATGCCGATACCGATCATTACGAGCTTCAACATCTGAAAGATCCCTTTGACGGCATAGGGCTGTGTGCGTTTCCGGTGAGACATAGCCTTGTAGAGATTCTCGATGAAAATGACTGCGATCCTGACTACGGCCCACAGGATATAGAACGAAGTCAGGACTTTGATCCAGTGCACGGAGTCCGATTCGTTGGCACGGAAGAATGCCGGGAGGAACCAGTTGACGGTCAATGCCGGCGCGAGTTGCGACACTGCCCGCATGAAGCGGTGGTCGATCAGGTCATCGTCCCATTTGGTCGGGCTTTTGTCAATAGCTATCCCTACAAGATAAAGGAGCCATTTGCAGATATAATATGCTACCATAGCGGTCAGAAATATAGCCGCCAGAAGCATAAACGTTATTATCTGGGTCTGATGTTCGCCCTGGATATGGGCATGTAGAAAAATTTTTATAGCTATGATTGTCTTCTCCATACGAGTTGTAAACGTGTGTCTGTCATAATAAATTTTATGGAAAATTTATTATGACAGACAATTTGCAGAGAGCATGTTGTCAAGTCAGATGTTTGCGATGAGCCCCAATGTCGGTTTGGGATGACCCGGGCCGCTACGGTAATAAAATGATTTGGCGGATTGGAGGGAATTTTGTAATTTTGCAGTGTAGTTGAAAGGAAGATCTTTTCCTGACAATCTGCGGTGGATAAATTTGGCTGCTTGCAACCACTTGAAAAAATGCTAAAACTGCTCCATTGACGCGGAGTTATCTGCGTTGAAGACAGCTTGGGCAATTTTTCAGAAGGGCAATCGCAAGAAGCGGTTGTCATTTTTTTATCTATATTCCGCTGGTTATTTGTGTCTGCCCCGTGCGGGATCGGAACCTTTCAACGATTGATAGAAAACCGTGTTATAAAGTAAAACAATAAAAGAATATAGATTATGTCAGATAAGAATTACCTGTTTACTTCCGAATCTGTTTCGGAAGGGCATCCCGACAAAGTGGCCGATCAGATCAGTGACAACCTGCTTGACCAGTTTCTGGCTCGCGATCCGCGGAGCCATGTCGCCATAGAGACGCTTGTGACTACCGGACAGGTGGTTATTGCCGGAGAAGTTTCGTCAGAGGCTTATGTCGATGTACAGTCCACCACACGCGATGTCATAAATAATATAGGATACAACCGTGGAGCTTATCGTTTCGACGGAGATGCCTGCGGCATTCTTTCCGCAATACATGAGCAGAGCCGTGACATCAACCGTGGCGTAACCCGCGAGGGCGATGCTGATAAAAGCGAAGAGGAACTTCAGGGAGCCGGAGACCAGGGCATGATGTTCGGTTATGCAGTCAACGAGACCAAGGAATATATTCCGCTGACACTTAGCCTGTCGCATCTTATATTGCGAGAGCTTGCCGATATACGTCGCGAAGGCAAGAAAATGACGTATTACCGCAAAGGAAAACTTGTCACATATCTGCGTCCGGACTCAAAGAGTCAGGTGACCGTAGAGTATGGGCCCGACAAGCGTCCTGTGCGCATACACACCATAGTAGTCTCGACGCAGCATGACGAATTTATACCGGCGCTCGACAATACGGCAGAGGCACAGAGACAGGCCGACCGGGAGATGCTTTCAGTGATAAGAGAGGATGTGGTCAACGTACTGCTTCCGCGTGTAATCGCCAAACTACCCGAAGAAACGCGCCGGCTCTTTGACGAAGAGCTTATAGTGCATGTAAATCCCACCGGCAAATTTGTGATCGGAGGACCTCATGGTGATACCGGTGTTACGGGCCGCAAGATCATAGTGGATACCTATGGCGGAAGAGGTGCGCATGGCGGTGGTGCATTTTCCGGAAAAGATCCTTCCAAGGTCGATAGATCAGCCGCTTACGCATGTCGTCATATCGCCAAGAATATGGTGGCTGCCGGTGTGGCCGATGAAATGCTTGTTCAGGTCGCATATGCAATCGGAGAGGTCAATCCGGTGAGTATTTTTGTCGATACTTACGGCACATGCCGGATCGGTCGGAGCGATGCGGAGATTGCAGATGCGATAGGAAAGCTGTTCGATCTGCGTCCGAGAGCGATAGAAAAGAATCTCGGCCTTCGCGAACCGATATATCTCGAGACGGCCGCTTACGGTCATGTAGGCCGGGAGCCTCGCTGGGTGGAAAAGAAATTCCAGAACCGTTACGAGGCCGAGCCGATAGTGCGCCGTGTCGAACTCTTTACCTGGGAGAAACTCGACCGTGTGGACGACATCCGCAGATATTTCGGAATGGACTGAGAGAATGTTCGGTTTAAAAGTAAACACCCTCTGAGACAGTGATAATTTTCTAAATTGTTGGAAAAACGCGAATAATTTTGGCTTTTTTTGTCAAAAGTGTTATCTTTGCACGTTTAATGGGCAGAACTGGTGTCAGAAGATGCCCCCGGACTAACAGAGATAATTAAAAATAGACCTAATATAAGGAATGGCAACATTAGAAAAAATCAGAAGTAAGTCAGTGTTTCTGATCATAGTGATCGGTGTCGCGTTGCTCGCGTTTATCGTCGGAGACGCCCTGACTAACAGCCGCAACATTTTGGGCGACCATACGACAGTGGCTAAAGTAGGAAGTACGAAAATTGATTTTACCGACTATCAGCGCAAGCGTGAGGAACTCAACAACCAGCTCGAAGAGGCGCGCCGCAACAATCCGGCCCAGTTCGCCAACTTCGACACTCAGGTGCTTCCCGAGATGGCTCTCGAGCAGCTGATGCAGGAGGCTATTGTGCTGGATGCCGCAGAAAAAGCCGGTGTCCGCAGTTCCGGTAATCTCCTTCGCTATTATATGCTTGAGAATCCGCGCAATCCCGAGGTCATGAATCTTGTCAGACAGCTCAATGCTTCCGGTCTCAGCGTACAGACCCCCCAGCAGGCTTATGAGGTTATTTTCAACCCTAAACGCAACGGTCTGACCGATGCTCAGGTCGAGCCATTCCAGCGTGCATGGCTTGCTGCGGAGAAGTCTACCGAGAAGCTGATCAAGGAGTCCGTATATCAGCGTCTGCTTGTCGGCTCCGTCAAGCCTAATGATCTTGACAAGAAAGCTCTCTACAATGACTATATAGCTACATCCAATGTCGACATGGCTTTCCTTCCGTTCGGAAATCTTGATGAAAAGACATATCCTGTCAGCGATCAGGAGATAAAAGACCGCTACAATAAGGAGAAGGAATTGTACAGAGTGGCTGAGCCTACCCGTGAGATAAGCTTTATCGCTGTGCCGGTGACTCCTTCCGATGCGGATCAGAAGGCCGGCAAGGAACTTGCCGCAAAGACAGTGGCGTCTCTCGCAGGTGGTCAGCAGCTTGCTAAGGAAATCAAGAAAGAGGGCGTAAACGTCACTCGTCATTCGCTTCGTGCCACAGACATACCTGCAGGGCCGGCCAAAGAATTTATTCTTAACGGTGCTGTAGACAGCGTACGTCTCGTTTCGAACAATATCAACGGATTTACAGTCGTGCGTGTAGCCGGCCGTACTGCCGATGTCGATTCGATCCAGCTCAACATAGTGTCGGCTGCAAATGACAAATACGGCAATAAAGTAATGGCCGCTCTCAATGCCGGACTTCCTGCAGACTCTGTGATGAGCCGTTTCTCCGCCGACAGCGTCGCAACCCAGCTCAATCAGTGGATTCCTCTTTATACTGCCGATGGCGCTACCAACGCGCTTCCCAAGACTACTCTTGACAGCCTGAAAAATGCAGGCGGCAAGTTTGTCTCCATCCAGTCCGGTCCCCAGGGCATGGTTATGGCTCAGATCGTGAAACAGAACGCTCCCGTCACCATCTATGAGTATGACGAGGCTACCTACACTCTGACTCCAAGCCAAAAGACAAAGAGCGATGCCCGCACAGCATTCGAGAAATTCCTCGGTGCTAACAACACAGCCGAGAAGTTTGCGGCCAATGCCCAGAAGGCAGGTTACAATGTGCAGACATTCACTGTTACAAGTTCCACACCGGCAGTGCCTCGCTTCCAGGGTATGGATCAATACTATCCCGATTCGCGTCAGGTTATCCGTTGGGTGATGATTGATGGCGAGAAAGGTCAGGTCAGCCATATCTATAATTCAAGTGACGCTACGCGCCCGGCCATGTATGCAGTCGCTGTGGATGACGCATATGATGAATATGTGCCTGTTACCAACAAGGCGGTCCGTGAAAGCATCGCTTCGAGTGTACGTGCCGACAAGGCCGGCGACAAGCTTGTTGAACAGTACAGCAAGAAGACTCAGAGTCTTCAGAGCGCAGCTCAGGCCATGGGCGTGGAAGTCAAGAATTATCCTTCTCTCCGCTTCGGCCGCAATCCGGGCGTTCAGGATCCGGGCGTAGTCGGCAAGATCAGCGGTTCCAAGGCTGACAAGAAAGTGAACATCACCAAGGGTATCGACGGAGTCTACGTCTATCAGGTAATGGGCAAGGAAAACCAGAATTTCCCTTACAACGAACAGATGTACGATCAGCAGTACTATCAGTTTATAAATCCTGATCTGGTACAGATGCTTCAGGGCACTGAGCGTGTGAAGAACAACATCTATAAATTTGAGGCCGGCGATTAAAGGCCGCCCCAATACGGTATAACAGAGGAGCGGCCATACGGCACGCTCCTCTGTTTTTGCAATTTTTTACAATCCTACAGCTTCCCGGGCTTGTTATATAGGGAGATTTATAATCCAAAATATAGAAAGCATGAAGATCAAACACATCCTCGCGGCGACACTTATGTTGTTGCCGTCAATGTTTTCACAGGCTCAGACTGTGGGAATAAAGACAAATCTGCTGAGTGATGCCGGTCTTAGTCCGAATCTCGGGCTTGAGTTCGGACTCGCTCCGAAGTGGACTCTTGACCTGACGGGAGAAGTCAACTTCTGGGATGTAGACTCGCGCAGATGGCGTCACTGGTATGTCCAGCCGGAAGCCAGATATTGGTTCTGTGAACGATTTGCAGGACATTTTATCGGATTGCATGCCATGGGAGGCCGTTATGATATCGGTAATCTCGGCGGTGTGGCAATCAATGACAAAGTGCTTGGTACGGATTTCAGCGTTCTGAAAGACGGTCGTGCACGTGGANNGTGCGGGTTTCGGTTATGGTTATGCATGGCCGGTGTCGAAACACTGGAATATAGAGGCAGAGATCGGTGTCGGCTGGGTATGGTCGAAATATCGTGAATATCCTTCTCTCGATTCGGGAGCCGACCGGGCAAGCCGGTATAAGATTCATAACTATGTGGGTATAACAAAACTTGCCGTCAACGTCGAGTATCTGTTCTAAACCGAATGTCGAATGTACAGTTCCGGACTCCCGCATATGCGCAGTGCGGATTCTGTCGAAACAATCACATCCAATGAAAAAGTTAATAATGTCACTTATAGCCGGTGCGATTAGTCTATGCTCACTGGCGCAGAATGTGGACCGTGTCGGCATTTCAGGTGTTGCAATCGAGAAAACCGACAATGGTGTGCTTATCGTATCAATGCAGGTCAATCCCAGTCAGACTTCTGTAAAATATAATCAGCAACTTGTCATTACTCCTGTTATCACAAGTCAGGATAATTCCAAGTCCGTGTCTCTTCCTTCGGTCACGATCGCAGGTAAAAATGCTTATTACAATACGCTCAGGAATGACAATATCCAGGGCACGTCTCTCTTGCGTGCAGGCAAAAAAAAGGAATACAGCTATACCCAGTCCGTACCCTTTGAAAACTGGATGACAAATTCGGTGTTCGGGCTCGATGTGCGTTCCGAGGGATGTTGTGGTTCCGATTATGCCGCGGAAGAGGTGATACCTGTCGCTGATCTTAATTATGCCGCGCCGCAATTCAATCCCGGTTTCAATTATATCGAACCTTCTGCGGCCGCAAGCAAGCTTTTCAATCTCACAGGAAAGGCCTATATCAGTTTTGTGGTCAACAAAACTGCGATCAATCCGGACTATCTCAACAACAAGGCCGAGCTTAAGAAGATTCTTGATACGATAGATGAGGTCAAGGACAATAAAGATGCCAAAGTACGCAAGATAAAACTTACCGGTTATGCATCGCCTGAAGGCCCCTATGCCAACAATGTGCGGCTCGCCGCAGGGCGTACGGAGGCAGTAAAAGAATATGTCCGCAAACAGTCAGATTTCCCTGACCGTCTCTTCGAGACCTCGTCTGTGCCGGAGGACTGGGAAGGACTGAAAGCTGCAGTCGAGAAGTCAGGTCTCGCGGACGCTTCCGAGATCGTGGCCTTTATTGATTCGGATTATCCTGTGGAAACGCGCAATGACCGTCTTCGTGCCTTGTTCCCCAAAACTTATCCGTTTCTTCTCGAAAACATATATCCGGGACTCCGACACACGGATTATGTGATAACATATGAGGTCCGCAAATATACCGATGTCAATGAAATCAGACAGGTGTTCAAGACGCGGCCCCAGAATCTGAGTCTCAACGAGCTCTTTTTGCTGTCACAGAGCTATCAGCCCGGTTCGCCGGAATTTGACGAGGTGTTTGATGTTGCGGTGCGTATGTTTCCGGAGGATCCGACGGCCAATATAAATGCGGCGTCCGCCTCCATAAGCAGAGGAGACCTCGACAGTGCCGCCAAGTTCCTTAATCGTGTGGGCGACATACGGGAAGCTGAATATGTGCGCGGAATTCTTGACGCCAAAAAAGGCAATTATGCTTCGGCGGTATCCCACTTCCGCAAATCAAATGATCCGAAAGCGAAACAGGCTATAGATCAGATAGCCGATATAGAGAATTATAAAGGTGCGGTCACATACCGTTGACCTTCCCGAAAGGGACAGTGACGTTTGCGCGTCTCTGTCCCGCCAATGAATTGACTTAACATGGAAAAGACAAAACTGATAGGCATGACTCTTGCCGAACTTCAGGATGTCGCCTATAAGGGGGGCATGCCTAAGTTTGTAGGCAAGCAGCTTGCAGAATGGATCTACGTCAAGGGAGCTGTTGAATTCGACGAGATGGTCAACATATCGAAGAAAAACAAACAGTGGCTTGCCGACAACTATATAATAGGCCGTGAGAGTCCGGTCAAAGCTTCTAAATCGGCCGACGGCACGGTCAAATATCTGTTTGCCGCAGGTGCCGGACAGGCGATAGAATCAGTCTACATCCCCGACCATGACAGAGCGACATTATGCGTCTCGAGTCAGGTCGGCTGCAAGATGAACTGCTATTTCTGTGCGACAGGCAAGATGGGATTCAAGGCCAATCTTACCGCGGCCGCCATTATAAACCAGATACTCAGTATTCCGCCACGCCCGGCCAAGGGCTGCGCTCCGATGACACCCCTTACAAATGTCGTATTTATGGGCATGGGCGAGCCTCTTGACAATTTCAGTGCCGTCGAACGGGTGATAGAGATTCTGACCGCACCTTGGGGGTTGGCATGGAGCCCTAAGAGAATCACAGTCTCTACAGTCGGTAAGCTGCCCCAGCTGAAAGAACTCCTTGACCGTACGCAGGTACATGTGGCAGTAAGCGTGCACACGGCCGATATTCCGCAGCGGGAATCAATGATGCCTGCCCAAAAGGCATTTCCCATCTCGGCGGTGATGAAATGTCTGGCAGGGTATGATTTCAGCCATCAGCGAAGGCTTTCTCTCGAATACATCATGTGGCGTGGCGTCAATGACGATGTGGCGCATGCCGATATGCTCGTCAAACTCATAGGCCGGATGGAATGCCGGGTCAATCTTATCAGGTTTCATGCCATACCGGGTGTCGACCTGTATCCTGCGAGTGAGGAACGTATGATAATGTTCCGTAATTATTTGAATCAGAAAGGTATCACTGCAACCATACGTGCGTCGCGCGGAGAGGATATCGCGGCGGCATGCGGCATGCTTGCCGTAAAATCATAAGTTTATGAGAAAACATATAAAGGTCGGTATCACCCAGGGTGATTTCAACGGTATCGGACTTGAGGTAACACTCAAGTCCATAGCCGACGAGACAATATTGGAACTGTTCACCCCTGTTATATTCGCCGATTGGAAACTGATAGAATATGCCCGGAAGACTCTTGATATAGACCTTCCGCAGATTCAGAAAGTCGCGGATGCGGCAGATGCGGCAGACGGTCGGATAAATGTCGTGGATCTTCGTCTTCCCGATGCCGTCATTGAAGCAGGCAAACCTACGCCTGCATCAGGAGCAGCCTCGGTTGTCTCGCTCGAGAAAGCTGTCGCCGCGCTCAAAGAGGGCTCCGTCGATGTCCTTGTGACCGCTCCTATATCGAAAGAAGCCGTGCAAAGCGATGAATTCCATTTTCCGGGCCATACAGAATATCTCGAATCGAAATCGGATGATGGTTCTAAAGCGCAGATGATACTTTTTGCCGGAGCCATGAGGGTGGCGCTGGTGACCACGCACCTTCCGATATCGGAAATATCTTCCGCACTGTCGAAAGATAAGATATCGGGTTCGATCCGCTCTTTCGCAAAAACTCTCAGAGAGGACTTCGGCATCGCGCGTCCCAAGATAGGCGTGCTTTCGCTCAATCCTCATTGTGGTGACGGGGGACTTCTTGGAAACGAAGAGAAAGAGATTATTGTGTNNTAAGAAGAGGGAATCCTTGCTTTCGGTCCCTTTGCGGCAGATGGTTTCTTCGGCTCGGGATCTTTCAGAAACTTCGACGGGGTTCTTGCCATGTATCATGACCAGGGTCTCGCGCCGTTCAAGACTATCGCGCAGGACACGGGGGTCAATTTCACGGCAGGCCTTCCT
>DAAV01000142.1:5714-5945 GCA_001701295.1 Bacteroidales bacterium H10 | reverse complement strand
CCGTGACCACCGGCACGCATGTAACATGCAGCCTCGACGGCAACGAATGCATCAACCTGAAGATACACTGACCGACGCGCATCCGACCCGCGATTCGCGACACAGGCACTAACAAGTTTTATGACACAGGGGGTCAATAATGGTATGGCGCACAATAAACGCGCCGAATATCAGTTATTATAGAAGACAAACTGACACAGACCAATGAGAAAAAACATATTATTCCGGACC
>DAAV01000142.1:0-5675 GCA_001701295.1 Bacteroidales bacterium H10 | reverse complement strand
TACAACGGAATCAAAGACGAATTCAATCCCATCCAGACCGGCGTCACCTCACTGAGCATCGCCCCCGACGCCCGCGGCGCCTCGATGGGCGACATCGGCGCGGCCACAGATCCCGATGCCAACTCGCAATACTGGAACCCCTCGAAATATGCCTTTGCCTACGGCAAGGGAGCGGCATCACTGAGCTACACCCCGTGGCTCCGCAAACTCGTCAACGACATCTTTCTGGCAAATGTCGCCGGCTACTGGAAAATCGGCAGCGGCGACAATCAGGCATTGAGCGCCTCGCTGCGATATTTCTCGCTGGGCGAAGTGACCACCAACCAGCAGAACGAGGTGAGCCAGACGCTTAACCCCTATGAAATGTCGTTTGACGTCGGCTATTCGCGCAAGCTGTCGGAAAAATTCTCGATGGGCGTAGTGTTCCGTTACATCTACAGCGACCTCGGCTTCAACGATTCGCCTGCCGCCGACCAATCGGGAGCGTTGGCATTCTCGGCCGACATCGCGGGCTATTTCAACACCTATCCCGTGATCGGACGCAACGAATGCCAATGGTCGTGGGGCTGGAACTTATCCAACATCGGCACAAAAGTGTCATATAACAATGGCGATGATCCGGCATTCCTGCCCACCAACCTGCGCCTCGGCACCACTTTCGCCTTTCCGCTGGCCGACTATCACACCCTCGCATTGTCGCTGGATCTGAACAAACTCCTCGTGCCCGCCCGTCCGCGCGAAAAAGACTATGTCACCGCACCCGAAAACACACCCGAAAATCTCGAACAGCAGCGCGAATATACCCAAGCGCTCGAGGACTGGGAAAACATGTCGCCGATCACCGGTATATTCAAGAGCTTCAACGACGCTCCCGGCGGCTTCAAGGAAGAGCTGCAGGAGATACAGTTCTCGCTCGGAGCGGAATACAACTACAACCAGCAGTCTTTCCTGCGCGCCGGATACAACTACGAACATCCCAACAAGGGAGGCCGCTCGTATTTCGCATTCGGAGCCGGCTTCTCGCTCAATGTGGTGCAGCTTGACGCGTCGTATATGCTCGCGACGGCCCAGAGCTCTCCTCTCGACCAGACGCTGCGTTTCACATTATCGTTTGACATGGACGGTCTGCGCGACCTGATGGGAAAAAGAAGAAAATGATGCCGCAACCGAAGATAAGGATAGGACAGGGATATGACGTGCACCGTCTCGCGGAGGGCCGCGAGCTGTGGCTATGCGGCGTGAGAATCGGACATACCCACGGGCTTGACGGCCACAGCGACGCCGATGTAGCGATACACGCGCTGTGCGACGCGCTGCTCGGCGCTCTCGCCCTCGGCGACATAGGCAGGCACTTCCCGGACTCCGACCCGCATTACAAGGGCATAGACTCAAAAATACTGCTGGAGCATGTGTGCTCTATGATCGGGCACCATGGATACGCGATAGGCAACGTGGACATCACGATCATGGCCCAGCGTCCGAAACTCGCGCCACACATAGAGGATATGCGCCGTACTCTGGCGGAGGTGATGGGAATCGGGGCGGATCAGGTGTCAGTAAAAGCCACCACAACCGAACGCCTCGGTTTCGAAGGACGCGAGGAGGGAATATCAAGCAGTGCCGTAGCGTTGCTATGCTCTACCATCTGACAGTTATTGTCGCCGCCGCTGTCGGGTCGATATGGGGATTCAGACGCGGACTCGCCAGGCAGGCTCCGTCGGTGACCGGCATGGCATTCGGCATAATAAGCACGCGGATACTCGCCCCTTGACTTTACGGAGTCTTATACGGAGCCTTTCCGTCGGTGCACGGTCATGTGGAGGAACAGTTCGTCTATGACACGCTGTCGACCACGATAGTCTTCCTATCGGTATACATGGTGTTTTCCACCATCACCGGGTTTCTGGGAAAGGCGCTGCGACGCGACGACCGCTCGATACTCGACAATCTCGGAGGCGGGGTCTACGGACTGTTCAGGTATCTCATGTTCGTATCTATAGCCTACAACTTTCTGCTCGCGCTCAATCCCGGATCCATATTGCTGAAATCAGCGCGCTCCGACGACGGCAATGTCGTGGAGGAGGTGATGCAGCTTTCGCCGGCGGTGCTCGGCGGAGAGGATGTGACGGAACTTTTCCATCGCGTACAACTCGAGGAAGCCAAAAAAATATCGTGACAGAAAAATAAAACACGCCCCGCGCGTGTTTTACTTTTTAGAGGAGGTGCGCAGGAGAGGTTTCTCTTTTCCGAGAAACGGGGTCACCGTCTCGGAGAGACGCTGCTCCGACTTTGAAGAGACGCTGCTCCGGAGAGGCATCTACATTTGAAATAACCTGAAATTTATTAGATAGAATAGATATGTTAAAAGTCAACGATCTGCATGCTGAGATAAACGGCCGTGAGATCTTGCGCGGAATAAACCTTGAAGTCAAGCCCGGAGAAGTACATGCCATAATGGGTCCCAACGGATCGGGAAAATCCACTCTGTCGATGGTCCTGGCCGGCAATCCGGCCTATACGCCCACTTCGGGAAGCGTGGAATTCAACGGCAAGGACCTTCTTGCCATGGAGCCGGAGGTCCGCAGCCACGAGGGGCTCTTTCTCGGCTTCCAGTATCCTGTGGAGATTCCGGGAGTGTCGATGGTCAACTTCATGCGTGCGGCAGTGAACGCGAAACGCGAATATTTCAACGAACCGCCGATGACAGCCACTGAATTTCTGAAGATGATGCGTGAGAAACGCGCGGTGGTCGAACTCGACAACAAGCTTGCCTCGCGTTCGGTCAACGAGGGCTTCTCGGGAGGCGAGAAGAAACGCAACGAGATCTTCCAGATGGCGGTGCTCGAACCGAAGCTCTCGATACTCGACGAGACAGACTCCGGTCTTGACATCGACGCGCTCCGCGTCGTGGCCGAGGGCGTCAACAAACTAAAGACCGCAAACAACGCCACGATCGTCATAACTCATTATCAGCGGCTGCTCGACTACATAAAACCGGACTTCGTGCACATTCTCTACAAAGGAAAAATCGTGCGCACCGGCGGTCCGGAACTCGCGCTCGAACTTGAGGAACGCGGCTACGACTGGATAAAGGAAGAAAACCCCGACTAAAAAGGCTGCCGAATGAATGCGTTGGAACAATATATAGATCTATACAGAAAGCATCGGGACCTGATCGATGCCAACGGCGCGCCGGTGCTTAACGCATTGCGGAAAGACGCCTGCGGACTACTTGAGAAAATGCGTCTTCCGTCAAAAGGGGACGAGAATTTCGAGAATATCGACCTGAACGCGCTCCTGTCGACCGACTACGGTCTGAACCTTCTGAAGGCGGACATAGATTTCGACCCGGAAAAGACATTTCATTGCGATGTGCCGGTGTCGTCATCACAGTCTGTCATGATGAATGTCAACGACACGTTCGCGGCCCCCACGGAGGCTTATGACTCTCTGCCCGACGGCGTCGACGTGGGGAGTCTCAATGAGTTCGCACGGCTCTCGCCCGATGACGTCAGTGAGTACTATGGCAGGATAGCGGATCCGGCCAATCCGATAGTAGCCCTGAACACGCTATTTGCCGAAGACGGCCTCTATCTGCGCGTCCGCCGGGGCGTGCGGCTCGAACGCCCGCTGCAGCTGGTCAACATCCTGACAGGCCCGATGCCGATAATGGCCGTTCGCCGTCTGCTTATCATAATCGAGGATGACGCGGAATGCAAACTGCTCGCCTGCGACCACACGCAGCCCGAGGATCAGGATATGCTGGCTCTCGAGACAGTAGAGATACATGTCGGCGAGCGCGCCCGTCTCGACTATTACCAGATCGAG
Organism: Bacteroidales bacterium H10; assembly: GCA_001701295.1. GTDB lineage: Bacteria > Bacteroidota > Bacteroidia > Bacteroidales > Muribaculaceae > Lepagella. The sequence goes on along the minus strand of DAAV01000142.1, from coordinate 1,847 downwards.
GAGTCGACAGAAAGGACCACGCGCCTCTCGGCTCTTTATATGAGTCAGGGAGCGTCGTCAGACGTAAACATCGACGGCATGACTCTCTTCAACGGCACCACACGCAACGAATATTACTGCCGTTTCGAAGGAGAGAACGCCGGTCTCCGTCTCTACGGAATGGGAATCGAGGACAAGGAGCGTGTACTGTCGACATTCACGCGCATAGACCATGCCATGCCACGATGCAAAAGCGACGAGCTGTTCAAATTTACTGTTGACGACAAGGCATCCGGTGCCTTCACGGGACGCATATATGTCGCACCCGGCTCCGTCTCGACGGAAGCTTATCAGGCCAACCGCAACCTTGTGGGCGGCAATGAAGCAAAAATGTATTCCAAACCGCAGCTGGAAATCTACAATGACGACGTGAAGTGCTCGCATGGCTGCGCCACAGGGCAGCTCGACCCGATGCAGGTATTCTATATGAGGACCCGTGGACTGACGGAGCCCGAGGCACGTCAGCTTCTGCGCCAGGCCTTCATGGCCGATGTCATAGCGGCCGTCGACGTGCCGTCGCTGCGCGACCGGCTGCATATACTGACCGAGCGTCGTTTCGCAGGCGCGGAATCGGCATGCGGCCGTCAGTGCCCCATGGCAGTATGTAAAAAATAACCGATATGGATATCAACAGGATACGCGGTGAATTCCCCATTCTCGACCGCAAGGTCAACGGCAAGCCGCTGATATATCTTGACAACACAGCCACATCGCAGACACCGCGCGAGGTGGTCGAGGCAATAACCCGCATGTATGAGACCACCAAGGCGAATGTGCATCGCGGTGTCCACACTCTCTCGCAGGAAGCCACAGACCTTCAGGAAGCCAGCCGGCGACGCATACAGCGTTATATCAACGCCGCCGCGCCGGAGGAGATCATCTTCACACGCGGCACCACGGAGGCCATCAATCTTGTGGCCGCTTCTTACGGGCAGCGTTTCCGCGACGGCGACGAGATCATCCTCACCGTCATGGAGCATCATGCGAATATAGTGCCCTGGCAACTGCTGAAAAACCATGCGGACATAAAACTCCGTGTGGTCGACATCAGAGAGAACGGAGAGCTTGATCTCGAGCAATACCGTTCGCTGTTCAACGACCGTACGGTAATGGCGGCGTTCTGCCATGTCAGCAATGTCCTCGGCACTGTCAATCCGGTAAAAGAGATGATAGCCACTGCCCACGCCCATGGCGTGCCGGTGCTTGTGGACGGCGCGCAGGCGTCACCCCATCTGCGCATCGACGTGCGCGATCTTGACTGTGATTTCTACACCTTCTCGTCGCACAAGATGTATGGTCCCGCAGGCGTAGGCGTGCTTTACGGGCGCAGATCCCTGCTCGAGGAGATGCCTCCTTATCAGGGAGGCGGCGAGATGATAAAGCATGTCTCTTTCGAAAAAACCACTTTTGCGGATCTGCCTTTCAAATTCGAGGCCGGCACCCCCGACTTCGTAGACATCGCGGCCTTTGACAAGGCCATAGATTTCATAGAACGTACAGGACTCGACAATATCGAGAGACAGGAACAGGAGCTTTTAGCTTATGCCACCGAGCGACTGAACGAGATAGCGGGACTGACGATCTACGGCAACGCTCCAGGAAAATCGGCCGTCATATCGTTCAATGTCGGCAATATCCACAATTACGATCTCGGTATGCTTCTTGACGGCATGGGAGTGGCGGTGCGCACGGGACATCATTGCGCCCAGCCGCTCATGGAACGCCTCGGAGTGACCGGCACCGTCCGGGCATCGTTCGCAGTCTACAACACCCGCGAAGAGGTCGACGCCTTCATCTCCGCCCTCCGC
>DAAV01000046.1:6653-27440 GCA_001701295.1 Bacteroidales bacterium H10 | reverse complement strand
TAGGCATATATATATGGGCACTGCTCATTGTCTTTATCTCAATAGCTACTACAGGATGGGAAGTGATCCTGTTTCCCATAATCGGATTTGTAATATGGATATTAATCTCAATTGTTATAGACAGCTGGAAAGAAAAGATAGGTATCTGGAAAGAAAAGCGAAGTTCCCAAAAAGAGCAAATTGATCGAGAAAAGGCCATTGACGAATGGGAGCGCATATGGAACCGCAAACATCCGACAAGAAAATAATTTATAAATCGAATAACATGAGACTGATAAGTAAATTATTTAAACGCAGCCACAAAGAAGAGGAGAAGATTTATAACGAATCTACGGAAAGTGTTGAAAGAGAGGATATGCGGGCTGTGACACTAAAAGAAGGTTTTCTGTCGAAATACCCAAAGTATGAGAATATTCTCCGCATGTTTGAAGCCGCGAATCTTTGTGAAGCCACATGGGAGAATATAACTAAAGTCCGGTTGCAGAAGTTTGTGGACTACATGAACGAAAGACTGTCACNNAATAGTGTAAACCAGTACGCCACTAAGTTAAAAGCCGTTCTTAACCTTTATTCCGACGAAGTGAGTTTGCCACGAGGCTTCGCAAAGGTGCTGACACCACGTAAATGCGCTGTCCAAAATGTATATCTGACAGAAGAGGAGATCCAGAAAATCGTGGGATATGTGCCAAAGAACGATAGAGAGCTTTATGTTCGCAATCTGTTCGTTATTTCGGCCTACTGCGGAACGAGACATTCAGATGCAGCTAAACTGACAGAGAGCAATATTGTAGGCAACACTCTGCAATATGTATCTATCAAGACAAAGATTCATTCTACAGTGCCACTAAAGCCGATTGTGCGTGAATATATAGCTACTTGTCCGAAAATAGAGATTGACGATACAACCTACAACAACATCATTCGCCGAATCTGTAAGAGATGCGGAATAGTGGATGCGGTCAAGGTGTTTAAGGCTGGAGAAACCAAAGAGGGCGAAAAATGGGAATTTATCAGCTCGCACACAAGTCGACGTTCATTCGCGACCAATCTGTATCTCCGAGGTGTTGATCTATATACTATAAGCCGAATGATAGGTCATAATTCAACCCGAACTACAGAAGGTTATATCTGCGCGGATATAAAGACCGATTCCGAGGAATTAATGTCGTTTTTCAGATAATTGAATATTTCAAATAAATTAGTATCTTTGCATAAACTTATTTAATATGGTGACTAAATTATTTAAGACAAAAATTCTCGCTGAAGAATACATCAGCGAGAATTATCCCGGATCACATACAGAACCGCGCGGCCTTTCCGACACATCCGATTGGGAAGACGTAGACATGCCTAACCTCCAATGGTCAGGCGAGACACCCGGATTGTCAGTTATCGATAAAGACTCAAACGAGATTGACCGTGTGGCATGGTGGGAAGAGGGAGATGACAAATATGAGCTGTTTGTCGGTGACAACAACCCCATAACTTTCGATAACAGCTATGATGCACGCGAGGCATATGCGGATGTCATAGAGGATGAAAAATATGAGGATGAACCCCGTGAGGTTAGATTATTCTGCAACGGCGAGAACATAACCGAATAAAGCAGGAGGCGCAAAGCTTTAGCCTCACGCCTCTGTTTCTACTTATGGAGATCAAAAAGGAAGATCATCGCCACCCGCCGGAGCAGCCGAAGCCGCATGTTGCCCCTGATACCCTGTCACACCCATTGAGTCAAGCGTAGGAGTTGCTGACTGAGGTTGTGCGGACTGTGATTTAGGTGTGGCTTTCCAGCATGAAGCCTGTAAGAAATAACGGCCATTCCATTCCCGCGCTTCAAAATCGATCTCAAGATCATATTCCTGACCTTGCTGAATATTAAGTTTATCGATATTGTCATTCATCATCTGGAAGACTATCGACTTAGGGTATTGACCGTGCTGATATTCGACTACAGCTTCTTTCTTCCGCCACTGTTTGCCCGATTTTGACACTCCGCCCGTCTCGGGCAATACGGCGGTGATCGTCCCTGTTATGGTCATATTGAAACTTTTTGTTTGTCTGATTTTATAATATGCAAATATAGCTATTTTATCGTAAATAGCCATAAGTTTCTTTGTACAAATAAGAGAATAACCGAACATATCACTTCATATAAATAGGAATAGCGAAACAACAGCATGATAAATGCTGAGGTAATTGTGTACCTTCCTCGATAGAGTGAAATCCGCAATTGTCATCGCACTGCGGACATGGGTAGGAACTCCCGCGTTGAACAATCCATCCAATCGCGCCATCAGCTTCTGTCTTTAACTCCCAATGCCGCATCCACGCGCTTTCTATCCCGTATTTGGTTAATCCCGATAGTGCCGTAAACATAGAGTTTGTGCGCCCTCTTCCATACGTCAAAGGAGAGCTGATGCCATCCTCAAGAAGCTGATTGGCATAAGGATGTTTCAGATTCTCGCCGATCGACTTTACAAGAGTCGATTCGGCAATTCCAAGAACCAACCCTGCGCCAACGAGTATCATTAATTCATCACGGTATTTTCCGCAGTAATCCTCCAGCCGTTCCGCAAAAGTCATTCCATGATCTTCGCCTAGTATGAACGACAAGATCTGATCGCGGGTTTCCTCATGGTCAGCGATTGCAAGAGTAAGGAAATAGTCATCTACCGTCTCACGAAGCCATTGCACCACCTCTTCAATTCGCGTCCGTACGGATGGAGGCAAATTTTCATAGGAGCCGACCGGTGGATGTATTTTTGCAGAGTAAACAATCTCGACAATCCTCTCTGCCGCCTCCTTCATGACAATTTCAAGATTATAAGTCATGGAGTATTCTGCGTCGAGCCTCTGACGCAGATATTCCTTTGCCGCCTCTATGTCGGCTTCACGCGGTCTTTGCATTGCCTGTTGATGAATTCGAGTTTGTCTGTTTTATCTTTAGAGAATAAAGCAGATCTGCCTGTTGTTGCTCCTTCTGCTCTTTGACAAGTCGCTCCCACTCCCCTACAGATGTATATTCCGGTGCACGTTCGGAAGCGGTCTGTTTGGATACAAATCCGTTCTGCACGCCAATTGCCAAATCCTGCATAATTGCCGATTCATTGATGTGGATGTAGGGCTTAATCCAATATTTAAGAGGTAGAGCCGCAAAATCGAGAGTCTTGCCGGTTTCAAGGCCATAGCCAAAGGAAAAAATCTTTACCATCTGATTAAGGAACGGCTGCCAGTCTGCCGCATCCCACATCGCTTTTTCGTAAGCAGGAGAATAAAGGAGTTTGATTGCGACACCTGGCAAGTCTCCGCTATGGACCGCAGGAGGTATCACGGCAAACGACTGCTCATAAATCAGCTTGTAGAGCGTGTCGAGCTGTTTCTGATAGCTTTCCGATGCCGATTCTGCCTGCAAAGTAGAAACTTTATCATCCGGGCCCATCGAGATTGTACGTATAGTGCCGTTAATGTCGTGCTGAAAATCGTAATTCTCCCCCTCGCCTTGAAATATCAGAGTGGGCACACCAAATGCCTGATTGTTCTGAGCCATCTGTGAAAATGACATATCGTAGGAGTCGCAACTATCCTGTGAAGGCAACCAGCATGGACCATCGTCATTACGCTTATACGCGACGGGAATAAACGGAAATCCATGCGGTTTGCGCGAAACTACAGTATAGCCCGATGCTCCGAGCGCGCCCAGTATCCGCTCCCAAGTACTTTTATAATTCTCTCCAGTCTTTTTAAGGCGGGTAAGATAGGTGTTATCCCACACCTCCAGCCACTCGACAATTATATCTCCGTTTTCATCATAGTCATAAAAAGACCTGGCAAAGAGTTTGAGTCGTCCCCGGTTATCATAATGAGGATAGAGCGTAGAACCGGTCTTGAACGAATATGTCTGCCATCCAAACACCTCATTCTCAATAAACCCGACACATGCACAATCGGCTGTTATTTTTTCCGATTTCACGGATTCAAAAAATTGGATCTCGCTGTCTTTCTCCAGCCATCCCTGTCTGAAAATATTGTATATGTCGCGTTGTTCCTCTGTGGGTTTAGCCGTATTCATCTCAAACTGAATATCATTGCCTGTGGCGTGGATAGTCTGTTTAAGGGCGATAATCTGTTGAAACGCGAAAGCATACCGTGGGACACATTCCCGATACACGCGGCGCACGGTCTTGCCTGTGTCATTGCCGTGCTCGTCATATATCGGTTCCTGCTGTTCGCGGAAGATGTCGGGGTATACAGTCGGGTCGTTAATAATGTGTCCCGACGGATAATATTGCCGAAGCATGTCCGCCTGCGTCATGATGTCGGATTTCAATGCGTCAACAGGCATGGTAGGCTCATTCTCGGCGATAAAACTCCCGTGGCTGTAGTACCCCTCGGGGCGAACAAGCCTCCACGGACGACGTGTCTTGATGTCTCTTGGTTTCATGTTATCTGTGTTTCATCGGGTTTACATATTTCATCAGGCGCGGTTTGGTGTGCCTGCGTTTTTTTATGTCAAAAATCTTTCTGTAAATCAGCCCCTCGATATTGTCGGGAGAATGACCGACAATCTGTTTCATAACCTTTTTCTGAATGATGGCCCAGCCTTTGTCTTCTTTGGAATCGTCGCGGCGGATGGCCTTGCGCTCGACATTGAGAATTTCGCGCAATGTCTGCTTTCCGATTTTACGGTCAAGGAGAGCCGGATTAATAGAAATGCGACTTTCTATAAGATCCATAGCGAAAAGATATGCGGCCTGACTTTTAAGATTTACATAAAGATGTTTAGCTCCCTCCTCGACGGCTTCCATGTTGTTGAAGGGCATAGCTTTGGGAAAGAAACCTTTGAATGTCTGACCTACGCCGTTAAGGTCATATGTGAAATTTTCCTCTCTCACTCCCCATTCGGCTAATTTTGCCCTGACAATCTCGACCGTCCGGGAAGCATCCTCATGACATACATAAATATCCTGTATATGATTACCCACCCACAGCCACATTACAAGATTGTCACCTCCGTCAAATGCCACGTCACATGAAACGCGTTTCACATTGTCGCCGAACTGAAAGGCGTTTTTATAGAAAGCATCCATGTGTGCCCATTTTATAAGATCGTCTCCGGCGGACTTAAAACGCCAATTGCCTTTAAGATCTCGCTGTCGTTGCTCCTCGCTCTGACCGGCGAGTTTTGCCTTATATTTCGGGTCTGACTCCATCAGGGCAAGGTTGTCGTCAAGTTCCGCGCGGATGAATGTTGCGGAAAGTATGTAATCGTGCCAATCCTCGCCCTCTGACATTACATCATCGATAATGTCTTTAGCTTGCTCATATACCGCCTCCGGTGTATCTCCCCAAATTATATCGCCCACATCCTCGCCATTCATGAAACAGTAGCGAAGAACACCGTCGCGCTCTTTTATAGGCAATCCATCTTCTCCAATCCACCAGTCTATAAACTTCGCTACCCACGAATCCGGATCCGGGTTACAAGTACCGATAAGCTGACTCTTCATGTGGAAGGCATTTCGGTTATTAGTCTGTAGATACTTGAATTTTGGGAAATCGATCTGTGTTATTTCATCTATGCCTATGCGATTATATTCGCGGCCCTGTAATCGGTCTTGAAATGCTTTTAGCGCTCCGGCATGATAGCTGAAATATAGCGCGCCACCCGCCTTGAACTTCCAATACATCAAGTCCTGCGAGCGGTTATAGGTACCGAAATCATTAAACAGACGCTCAGACTTGCTTACAATGTTAGTAAGGTCGTCTCGCTCCTTGCGGACAATAAGTGCGCATTGATTAGGATTGTAAATGTCATAAAGTATCGACATAAGAAGCATCCACGACTTTCCGCCACCTCGGTTTCCTCCCGCTATGACAATATCCGCATCCGATGCAAGAGCATTTTCCTGCCCTCCTTTTTGTGCTATCATATTCCGGGAGTCCTTCTGCTCACGCAACGACACAACATCCTCATAAGGCACAACTCTGCGCCCGTCAAGGAATGTCATTATGTCTGTGCCTTTTGTCATAAAAAGAAAAGCCGGAAGTCCGCTGTGAAGCAGAAGTCCGGCTTTATAAAGCTCTACTATTTGTATTCAAATGCAAATTTAATCTATTTTATAGAAAATAACACACTTTTCTTGTTAAAATATTTTGTTTTATTGNNGAATTAATTTTGCGATTAACAATAAGTAACCATGACTATTATAGCGAAAGTAGATACAGACCAGGACTTCAAGGAGGAAAGTGAAGGGCTTGCAATATGTCCTATCTGCAAACAAAAGCTCTTTGAGGTTAAAAGCCTGCATACGAATGGACTTATTCGCACGAAGTGTCGCAGATGCAGAAAATACATACGTGTAGGAGTTATAGGTGAAAAAGATTGATTTTAGGACATAGCGCGGTGGAGCAGCGGTAGCTCGTTTGCCTCATGAGCAAAAGGACGGCGGTTCGAATCCGTCCCGCGCCACAAATACATAAACTCCACAAGGAGAAAAGGCCACAAGAGCCTCGATGACGAACAGCAATGTTCCGATTCGAGGCTCTTTTTTTTATTTATCTAACTAATTACCAATGGAGAAAGAACAAATCTTATCCACTATCAACGAGAAGCTGACGGAGCAGGGAATAAAGACCGAGCCGTGGCAGCGTACGTATGACGATTATCTGAGCAGGAATCTTCCTGACGAGGGAACGGAGCCTGACGAGGCGTATTTCACCAAACATGTTGAAATCCTCAAATCCCTCGCAGGACAGTATAACCATCAGTTCGCCAAAGAGGTCGAGGACTTTAAGAAAAACTATAAGCCTCAATCCTCTCAAACTGACCCTGCAAATAAAGGCGGAGATCCCGACCTTTTGAAGCGTATCGAACAGCTCGAACAGCAGAATGCCGCCAATNNGCATCTATAGCCGCTTTGCGCTCCGAAGTGACCGCAAAGGGAAAGTCGCTGAAAGTCGCGAATGAAGCGATTTGGGCCGATGCCGTGGAAGCTGTGCGGGTCGACGACAATGACACCGCCGAAGATGTCACCGCCAATGCCAAGAAACTCTATGAACAGAAACTTCGCCGCTACATGGGCGAAGGGGCAGCCCCTTATGGAAGTTCCGGCAGACCAGGCGCAAGCAAAGAGGCGGAGCAGCAGGCAAAGGAACGACGTGAGGCTTTCAAGGAAAAGATGCGCCGCGCCGGGAAACTGCCAAAAAAAGAAAATCAGTAACAACCAAAATCCAAACAAACAATGCCTAAAGTTAACGGAACATTCAATACGATCGGCTCTTACAGAGCCGAGTTTGGGGGCAATCATGTCGTTTGGGTGCGCGTAGACCGCGTTGAGCATTTCGGTGGAAATCTTGATGTGTCGCAGTACCAACCCGGGGATGTAATTCCCGCAGGCTCGATGGCCATTTTCGACCAGCAGGCAAACACCATCGAAATAGTCAAGGCTTCCGATGCCGCCGACAAACTTGCAAAAGTCAACGGACTTATCTACAACGACATCTGCATCCCCTCCAATCCTGTGCTCGCTTCTGGCGCAATCGTGGCCTCCGGCAAAATCTACGCAGATCGTGCCGGAGTTGACGGTATTCCTCTTGCCGTGGAAAACAACGGCAAACTTCCTATGATCTCATTCATGCGCGAAGGTGCGGAATATGCCGCAGATGCAACCACCGAACCCTAAACTGAATTACTATGTACGCAAGAACCAAAGAATTTTACGATGTCGTAGCCAATGGACTCGCGTCTATGGGCTATACGGGTGACGAGGCTCTTAGCCGTTGGGTAAATGATATGTTCGCCGAGAAATACAATGCCGAGCGGACTTTCGAGCAGATGGGTTTCCCGCTGAATCCCGAAATCAAGATTAACCCGACATACGCCCAGATTGAGGCAACGATCCGCCCCTATACTATGGCTGCATACGTTGACGAGGATTCGGACGGTCCCACCAAATCAACGGACGGCATGGTGTATCAGATGGGCGGAATCCCCATCTTCAAGCACGAACTTGTCCTCAACCGCAAGATGATTCGCGAAAAGACTCTCATTGCGCAGGAGACCGGCGTATATCCCAGCAACACCGACGAACTTGTAATGGAGCTTCTTTTCAACAATGTAGACTCGCTTCTCGGCGGCAACTACAATACTTTCCGTTATCAGCGAAATCAGATTGTGTCGAACTTCGGCAAGCTCGTGATCGATAAGAAAAACAATCCGTTCGGCATTGCCATCGAGCTTGACTTCGGTGTTCCCGACAAGAACATCATGGAAAGCAAGTGGTACAAACGTGCCGCAAACGGAACAATCACACAGAACACCACTGTAGGAAAGTCCATCATACCTATTGAGGTCATGCAGGATGTGCAGACCAATGCCGAAGAAGTTGACGCCGCCGGCCCGGGACACTGGGAGTGCTCCAAAAAGACTTGGCGCGCAATCGTCAAACTCGACTACTTCCGTATCGGTTATGTTCTCTCCAATCGCCCCGACATTACAGATGCCACTCAGCAGCTCGCATTCGGCAAAACTATCCCCGATGCGAAAATCAAGGCGTATATCGAGGAAGCCATAGGCACAACCATCCGTGTCATTGACGACAAAGCATTCATCGAGAAGTTCAATCCTACGACCCGCAAGATTGACACGACCGAAGTTGTATCGTTCAACGATGACGTACTGGTATATGTGCCCGATGGTGCGATAGGCGACGCTCAGTTTGGCAAAATACAGGTAATGCAGACGCCCGGTGCTCGTGTCGCTTGGTACGACGGTGGACGCACTCTGCTCCGTCAGGTATTTAATGACGAAAACATGGTGCAGGTTATCAAGTCCGAGGTTATGGGCTTGTGCGTGCCTCAGAAAACCCGTCACATGTACTACCTCAAAATCCAAGGTTGATAACCTATGAGCGAGATTGATTCCTGCAACTGCCCCGAGTTCATCGGATCCGACACGATAGGTCAGCATCTATCCGAAATATCTCCCCTTCTGACAGAGGGAGATATTCGGGTGGTGCTCCGGAAACGCAAGCTCGCATACAATACCCCATACGACGATCTGACTGAAAGGGAGATTGAGCTGGCCGAGGCAGAAGCCTACTACAAGTTGTGCGACCAGCCCGTAGGAGGCGCGACAAGTAAAGAGGTTGACGGCTCATGGAGCAGTACTTCCGGAGGCTGGACCGTAAGCGGAGAAAATCTCCGCAGATGGTATGAGAAATATGTCGAGCTACGCGAGAAATGGGGCGAAAAGGTGCTAAGGAAATCAACAATCAAAGTCCACGCAAGAGGTATGAGAGTATGGCGCAGAAGATGAACAATCCCCGTTTTCCGCATCAGTGTGTGATATACCGCAAGGAAGGAGCCACAAGCTTCGGAGGCGGTACGCTCAAGGAGCTATACAAAGGTGTATGCCGTAAAAGCAGCTCCACTAATATCCGCACATTCAACACCGGAAGCAATACGACCGGAAAAGTTGACATTGCAGACTACCGTGTGAGCGTGCCGGGTATCGTCAAGGGAATCCAAAAAGGAGACTTCATAGACGTTACCGACATTATCGGCACTGAAAAAGGAATGCGAATTGTCATGATCGACGCCACGCAGCTCATGGGCGGCGGAACAGCGGTATTGTGTAACACTTCAAGCAACTAAAGTCATGAGCAACGTGGCCGCATTACAGAACGGGACAGCAAAAGCCAAGAAACTGATTGAGGATCATATCGTCAATCAGATTCTTATCCCGATGGCGAATGATATGCTTGACTATGTGGTGAAGAAGCGAATCGCGGACGGGCACAACATGACAGGCAATACTATCAACTCATATGTCGTCGGGGTGTTTGTCAAGGGTAAATTAGCCTATATGCGCGGTTCATGGGAGAGTATACCAAAACCGCTCACGCATAAGGTCTACCGTTATCAGCCGGGCAGACAGAGATGGGATGGAGAGATTCAACATTCTATGTTTCCGACAAAAGGAACTGCACCACACAATGGTTCAACCGAGCCGGAACGCGCGATAGCCTTCATTCAGTCATATCGAGCCAATCCGAACGGCTGGACGGTGGTAATCGCGAACGGCGTTGAATATGCCACTTATGAGGAAAATGTCTATAACGCCGACACTATGACCGGCTCTGTGGATTACTTCAAGGCGTATCATTCTCAGTTCTTTAAACCAATACCTGCCTAACCATGAGTGCTATCGTCTACCCCCGCATGAACGTGTTGCAGTCGCTCTATGATCTGACAGCCGACATCACGCCGAACCGCTTCATCACGACGCGTCCCAATGCCGTGGGCGAACAGATGGAGGAATTTCTGCTGATACGGCTCTCTCAGCGCATAACTCAGCCGGGAGACACCTATCAGCTCACGACGGGGCAGATTACGGTTTTCGCACACGACGTTCAGGGGGGCTTGGAAAACAGCGTCATTCTCGAACTTATGCAGGATGCCGTCTGCTCACTCTTTCCGATCCGCTCTGACTTCTACCTCGCTACTCGCCCCGTTCTTCTTCCCGGAGGTTCCGACGGTGCAGGATTTCACTCGCTCATCATTCAGTTCAACATCCGAATCCATAAGGATTTTAACATTCATCCAACAGAAAAATTCACTCTCTAAACCCGATAAATCATGGCAACAACTGAAATCACCGCCACCAAGAACCCGAGCGATCTTCACGATGTCCTCGGACGTGTTGAGAAAGTATTTCTCAATAAAGAAGTAAACAAGCTTCCGTCAGCTCTGACAGGAACCTTTGACTTCAAACTTCCAATTCTTGATGAATCCGTCACCTTTAATATGGGCGAGGCTGACGTTACCCGCGTTAAGCTGATCGACCAGACCAACTGGACTTCCTATGCAAAAAAGGGAGATCCGGATATTTCGTTCCAGGTTCCGTCGTTCTCCGATGACATCGCCTCTCTTCTCGGTAATAAGAAGGGTGCCGAGTCGAACAACGCGACCCTCGGTATCAAATTCCAAGGTTATTCGGCAACTCCGAAAAAAGTGGAATGCTCGCTCCTGTTCGTTTCCGACGACGAAAAGGTGTGCGTCTACCTCCCCAATGTGGAGATCTTCGCGACTCCGGTCCTCGGAGACGGTGACAATCCCTCATATTTCAACTGTGTGATCACTCCTATTCCCGACAGCACCGGTGCCGACTACTACATAGGTATCAAGACATCCGTTACAGCCGGAGCATAACCCGAACTTACCCGACAACCGGAGGGCGGCGGTAGGAATGCCGTCGCCCTTTTAATACACAGATATGGCAAGAAAAATCAAAGCACCGCTACAGCCGACAATTGACGATGAACGAGAGCTGGAGAGTATAGTAGACAATGACAAAGAATACATAACCATCCGTGGCAGGCGTTTCGTATTCCGCGATCTCAACGGTTGGGGCCTACACAAAATATCACGGATCATGGTCAAGAAAAGCGAGGACGAGCTTTCCGTAGGCTGCCAATGTCTTGCCGCCGCCCGTCTCAACGGATATTTCAAGATTAAATTTCTTTGGTGGTTTCTATGGCGGTTTTATTTCTACATAAGACAGTACCGCGATATTGAGATTGCCGAAGCTGTCGCGCTGATTAAAAAAAAAGCAATTGCGGCTCTTGCGGTGTACTCGCTAAATACCACATTACTGATAGAGACGAGGGAGACAGTGATGAAGATGAATCGGGCGGAAGCAAAAGCTATCCTTCAAGAACTTTCTACGGACAGTCGTGGGAAATCTGCAAAGAACGTCCGTGGCTCGCAGAACCCCTCAGAGTCTTCGGCGTCCCGGTAACACCTCCCTTTTATTATCTTTGGAGCATGAGCCTGCGACAGGTGGAACTCATGTGTGCCGACTGTGCGGTCACAGTCTATCCCAAGACAGACTCAGTTAAGGACGGCAAAGGGAAAGTCCATAAATTCNNCGCCCGTCCCAGCGATCACTCAATGAAGCGAGAGAAAGATTTGAGACTTGGGATGATGTGGTTAACCCGACAATAGATCTCAGCGGATTCAGTTTCTCATAAAATACACGACCGCCCCGAGGATTTCTCCAGAGGGCGGTCGATTCTTATTCATAAATAATATGATCTCATTGATAGCATCGTCATGAGTGTTCAATCGGATTGTCCATACTCGTCATATGGATTTTCAGCAAATCGGCGCAATCTATGAGCGTCAGGAAAATCATAGTTGTCTTCTTCTTGTTACGCTTGTTTGAGATTTCTCCGAGTCTGCGGATGGCGTCGAGAACATCTTGATAGAGTTCTCTCGCGTCGTTTCTTGAGAGGGCTTCCAAGTTGTTCATTGCTCCACCTCTCTTTCCTTTATGGAATCAAGGAACTCGCAGACGTTGAGAGTTGCGCATTGAAGGTCTCTTATTAAATCTGTTCCATTGTCGTTAAGAGCGGCAAGCCGAAGCGCGGCATCTTTGAGGATTTCTGATAGTTCGCTTGGCTTATACCAAGTGTTAGCCTGCTTTATTGCTTCCGAGAAATCGTACACGGTCTTTTTGATCGTGCGCCTCCTTTCTCCGCAAGGGCGGCTTCGAGGACCGCAACGCGCTCGCCTAATTGATGGAGGAATTGGCCTTCATTGATTTTGGGGTCGGGATTGGCGGCTATCCACTCCAAGACGTATTGGGGTGCAGGCTCTATCCGATTATAGCCGTCGGGGCGGACAATCCATTCTTTTGTTGACTCAAGGTATCCAACAAAATCCACTCCGGATCTGTCTCGCACAAAGAGGCGCAAGGCTTCTTCCCATTCAGAGCTAATAAAGATGTGGTTTTCTCTTTCTTTCATTGTAACGTTGTTTAGTTTGGCATTTAGACAGAAAAACGGCTGTCATATCCCGTCGCCAAACTAAACAACGATTTATCTCCGAAGAGCAAAAGTTGCAGGATAGACAGCCGCTATGCGACCTATATGTAAGGGCATAAAAAATGCCCGATGATATGTCGAGCCTTAACCGAGGCTCTTCGGCGATGACTTACATCGTTGTTTAGTTGGCACTGCAAAGTTACTGTAAATTTTGCCAAACTTCCAAATTTTTCTGTGAAAAATATTTTTAACAAAGATTAACTATGTGGTTATTTTATGGAAAATGACAGACTATGCAGTAACTTTATTTGCAGCTTCTACAAGTTCCAAGAACATATCATCATACCATAACGGCTGCGTCTGCTTCGGATTCTGAGGACAAATGTCGTTTTCCCCGAAACATTTGCCCGAATTTGTTATTACATACCACTTGTGAACCTTGCCGCCTTTACCGGAGCGTGTGTGCTGCTTTAAAATTCCAGCCTTTGCGAGAGCCTTATTTAGAGACTGCACCGACATCTGTATCNNATGTATCCCGTTTCTCCCCAGCAGCTCTTTTGCTGAGTGCTTCACTCCTTTGCTCGGAACATAATCGGGTGTCGGCAAGCCGAGCGGGTCAAGAATCTGTTTCGCCATGAGCAACTTCGATACCTCATTGAGATTAAGGAAGTCAGCAGCCCATTTTGCCGCCATCATCTTGTCGTGGAGTAATGTCTGCTGATTTGTGGACAACAATTCCCCTCGGCGTGCAGCATGGAACACCCTACGGTATATCTCAAACACGGGCCGTACCTTTCTGGCAATAAAGAACTCAAAGCAGGATGTTGTTAGGCGATATTCGTATCTGGTACTACCCACTTCGGTTTTTACCGAAGTGATATTATAGTCCACATCTTCAATAAAATCCTTTTTGAGAGCATCTGTAGCGTAGTCTCTGCGAGCATAACACAACGGCCACACTTCATCAAGATTGATAGGAAACTCGTCACTATTGGAATCCACAATTTTACACACAGCTTCGAAATAGGCTTTCAGTTCCTCATTTGAGGATTTGACGGTGAGAGTAATATTTGTCATATATCTTATTTTGTCTATATCCTAAAAAATCAAGCACCCCTAATGAAACTTATTGTGGCAGTCAGTTCCAAAAGGGATGCTTGTATGTCTTTTCAACACTCGACTGCCACGAAGAATGTTTCACAATGCAAAGATAGTTATTTTCCATAAAATAACAAGCATATTTCAGCCATTTTCTTTTTATGTTTTACAACATATTTTTGTAATTCGCGCAAAACCGCTATCTTTGGTGCAAAATCAAATCAATAACAACATGAAAAAGTTTTTACTCGCGCTGCTTGCCGTGTGCTTCGTCTGTTTGGGCGCATCAGCGCAGAAAATCAAAAAGTCGGAATACGACAAGTTCAACAAGACTAAGCACATTGAAACGTCTTGGGTAGGTCTTAAATCAGACCTTACAGGGAAAGACTACAATGTGTCGTTCTATTCTTTCGGAGGCAAAGACTTCTTCCGCATAAAGATTAACAAATGCCCTACCGCAATCGCGGAGGGTACAAACATCACCATTCTGATGGAAAATGGCGATACCTACAATCTGACGGTCTATGAAGATGCTATCGCAGCCCCCGGCAAAGGGGCGACAAAACTTTTCGGTGCCGCATTGCCCGGTGTGGATATTTTTGCAGTGGGCGATTTGGCTATCTTCGACAAAGGCTTGGTAGCAGGAATCCGTGTCAATACCATAGACGGCTACTGGGATGTAGATGTATCAGATAAAAAGGCAAAAGAAATTCAGAAAGCCTATCAGTTGTTCACTGAAGAGTTGGCTAAATAGAATTTCTCACTCATATATACCACGTCTTGCCTCAATCGGCAAAACGTTNNTTCCATAAAATTCACTATCTTTGCATAATTAATTAACCAAAGGGCATATCGCCTAAAGCCAAAAGAGCTTATTTCAGACTTCGGTCTGCGATAGGCTCTTTTAATTTTTAGGAATCATGCCGTCATTGGGTAATTTATGGTACACGATGGGGATTAAAGACCTCACCGATGCCGACCTCAAAAAAATAAATGAGAAACTGAAAAACGCGGGATCGGATTTGCTGATAAATCCAAAACTTGCGAAGTCCATCAATGAGATTCTTCCCAAAGGGATCAAGCTGGAACTTGATCCGCAGTTGAAAGCTATCTCCAACGAAACTCTTGCGAAAGCGGCAGAGGGCAAGGTCATGAGGGTGGAGATCATGCCTCTGCTGACCCATTTGCGCAAGGCATTGAAAGACGCCACAAAAGACAACCCGCCGGAGATGGAGGTGGGCGTGCAGTCCGCGAAACTGAGAAAACGCATCGAAGACGTACTGCTTAAGCACGGCTTTATGATCACCGTCTCTACCATCAACGATAATTTTACCAAAGTAGTTCAGCAGAAACTCAACGGCACGCGCTATACAGTCAAGATACATGCGGATGCCGCAGAGATCGCACGATCGGTACAGGCTTCGCTGATGCAGGTGCAGAGCCGGTATTTCGGTTTAAAAGTCAGCCGGGACATACTCTATCGGTCCATTGACGAGGCGTTGGGGAATCACCGCTTCCCGATTCAGATAAAAGTGATGCAGGATCAGGCCCGCAAGGCCGTACAGGATGCTTTGCTCAGAGCACAGGTAATGGGTAAGGACCAAGCTCTCGCCTATCAGCGTTTGCAGACAGGCGAGATGAAAGCGGCACAGGCGGAACTGATGCGTCTGAAAGCTGCCCATATGGNNCAGACGCTGCGAAAGCACATGCCACGGCTTCGGTTAATCTTGGGGGCGCAATGGGGCGCAATATCACTATTGCCGGAGAACTTGGCTCCGCCATGACTTCTATTTACTCAATCCATGCTCTAAAGGAATTTCTATCGCAAGTCATAGAGATTGGAGGTGAACTTGAACATCAGAAAATAGCGATGGATACTATCTTCGGAGACAAGGGCAAGACCGGGGAATTATTCGGGCAAATAAAAGAATTGGCTCGTCAATCTCCGTTTGGCGTGATGGAACTGACGAAATCGGTTAAGGCGTTGTCGGCATATGGTGTTGAGTATAACGAGATTTATGACACCGCCAAGCGACTTGCTGACATTTCCGCTGCAACATCTGTTGACATCAACCGTCTGATCCTTGCTTTCGGCAAAACCAAATCTCGTGGATTCCTTGATGGATTGGAAGCAAAGCAGTTCGCTTATGCCAACATTCCTATTTACGAGATGGTGCGCAAGAAACTCGAAGAGTTGGAGGGGCAGGCAGTCACTACAGCGCAAGTAATGGAGCGCATGGAGAAGCGTGAGATAGGCTTCGACATCGTGAAAGACGTACTGTGGGACATGACAGACGAGGGTGGTAAATTCTACAACATGCAGGAAGCTCTCGCGGGGTCTGTTAAAACGTCATGGAAACTCGTTCGCGACAATATCGAACTGATGTTTGGAGAGATTGCGGAAGGAGCTATTGGCGAGAGACTGAAAGACGTAGCCGAGATATTGCAGACGCTCACCCGCAACTGGGCAACTTTAGGATCTGTAATCGGAATAGCGGCTCTTGGTATGGGTGTCTATAAGGTTGCGATGTTGGCTACAAATGCAGTCATAGATAAATCCTTAGTATCGACTGTCAAACAAAATGCCAACCTAAAAATGCAGAGGTATCACACAAATCTCGCCGCATTGTCTTACCGTGGACTTACAGAAGCGGAAGAAGCGAACTACCTTGTTGCGTCGGCCACTCACAAGCTGACAGGATTGCGCATATTCACGCGAAAGAGGCTTACAGAAGAGGAGGTCGCCGCTATGCTAAATCAGAAAAGACTGACAAAAGAACAGCTCTTGCAACTTGTCGCATTAAAAAAAGTTACTGTTGCGGACGCGGAAAGACTTCTTATTACCAAATCCACGACAGTCGCTGATGCCGCATTGATAAAAGCAGAAATAGCAAAAGCCGCTGCTGCTAAGCGCGGCACTGTCATATGGATGCAGATGAAAGCTGCGATGGCTGGAGTTCTTGGAACTATGAAGACTTTGTTGTTTAATCCCATGACAGCCATCATGGTTGGACTTAGTGCTGTTGTCACCCTGTGGCAGAAAAACTCCGAGGAAATGGAGAAAGCTAAGGAGATAGGGGATAATATCTTCACCAAGGCTTCAGAAGGTGCAGATAATCTGAAACAAAAGTTAGCTGAAATAAAACCGGCGGAGGGTCTGTCTTCTCTTGAAATGGAACGAGGGATCGAAGATATGATTCAGACTATCAAGGATTATTCCCCAACGCCACTTAAGGACATCAACGACGCTCTTGTAGCGCAGGACGGTCATCTCCTCACTATTGAAGAGCGGTATGAGGCTCTTAGAAAAAAGGTTGAAGAGCTGAATGCTGCATACACCAAAGCAGAAAAAGGTGATTTTGGAGGCATTCTTAAGAGTGCTATAAATGACACCAGTGAAAGTTGGTTCAATGATGATATAAATAAAAATCTAAAAGACTATTCCGAGGCTCTAAAACGCGCAGAGGATAGTATAAGAAAATTTTCAACAAACAATAGCCAAGAAATGCGTCGTACTGTAGACGCGGCTCTTAAGACAGATTCGGGATTCCGAGAGGCTACGAAAGGAATGCAGACCTATGAAGAAAAATTCAAGGAACTGCATATGAATTTTCAAAAATATGGGGCTGGCTACATTAAATCGGGAGCATCACTTCAAGACTTAAACAACTATGGGCAAATAAATGCCGCCTACAACGAGGCTGTTTCTGATTACAATAAGTTTGTAAACAGCATAATGACATCGCTCCGTCAGCAAGGCATAACAGATGTTTCCGAGCTGACAGATGATATGAAGGGTGCGCTTGCAATATCTTTCAAGTCCTGGCTCGATGGTTTAGACGGTGTATCTGATGAGGTTAAGAATAAGTTTGCTGGATTCCTGCAAAAGTCATTCAATGTGAGTCTTATTGAGGACGATCTGACACCGCAGTGGGTCAAGGCTTTTCAGAAACTTGCAAAATCATCTACGGATGCGGCTACGCAACAAGCTGTTATCTCCTTACAGACAAAAGGGTATAATCAGTTAAGTGCAGCCGAGAAGAAAATCATTGATGATTTAATCAAGCAGGCTGGTAATGATATTGCTGAGCAGCAACCCGATTTAAAGAATACCGTGCAGGCGTGGTTCAACAGCAATCCTTTGATGTGGCAGGTAACATTACAGGTACAGCAAACTATGCAAGGCGGTATAGAACCTTTGACACGACAGCTTATAAACGCAAGAGGAGGATTTTCTGGTAAGAAATCAGTATTGGCCATTCTTAATCGTTGGGGTAAAGCTGGGGACGCATTTGGAATGCGTAATGCCGCTCAGCAGGATTTGCAAGCAGCAGAAAATAGATTTGAGGCGGCAAAAAAATTTGGTGAATCCACGGAGGAATATGTAAATGCAAAAAAGAACCTTGACGATATTAATGCCGCCTTACAGTATGCCGAATGGGAAGATATTGAGACTAAAGACCAGAAATCTAACAAGCACAGTAAGTCCGGTTCTCAGAAGGACGAGTTTGCCGAGAGGTTGAAGCAGCGTTTCAAGGACATCAAGGACGCATGGAGCAAGTTCCAGGAGTGGAGTAAGACAGAGGGCGCAGAAGCCGCTGCAACACGTATCGGCGAGTCCGGACTGTTCTCTACACTTCCTAAAGATAAGATTCCGCAGACCGTGGAACAATACCGCGCATTGGTCGTGGATATTGAAAACGAGTTGCGCAAGGCCGGAGTCAAAGGTACAGCCCGCGAGAGTCTGCTTAATGACTTGCTGACACAACTGCTTGACATCGACAAGACTGTTGTTGACGAACAGCTAAAACTCGCCCTCGACAAAGTGAGCAAGGAGGCCGAGCGTCAGCTTGCCGACTGGAATCTCTATGAGAAAGTCCGGAAGGCTACCGGTAACGAAACGCTTGCCTTCAACCTCGCTTTCGGCATGAACGGCGACGGTCAGACAGACTATGTACGGTTGATGAAGGATAGGTTCGACGCTATCGCCAAAGAATACGGCTCTGCGTTTACCTATGACACTGCCACGCCGGAGCTGTTGCAGAAAGAGGGAATCCAAGAGGTTCAGAAAGCATACGAGCAGACATACGGTGATATTAGCAAGTATCATCAGAAAGAAAGCGAGGAAGTCGCCGATATTCTCGCCAAATATCAGTCGTTACAGGATAAATTCGCCAAAATTGACTACGACCGCAACGAGGAGATACGCAGAATCAATGAATCAAAAGACCTTACTCCCGAACAAAAAGCACAGACTATCCACCGCATCAACGTCGAAGCCGACTATCAGAAATTCACGCAGGGTGCGGATTATCTGAAATTCTTCTCGGGAATCTATTCGCTTACGATGCAGCAGGCGCAGGAGATTGGAGATAAGATACGTCTCAATCTCGACCAACGCCTACAAGCTGGCGCCATATCGGCCGAGGAATACTATAAGGAAATAGAACGCATCAATCAGCAGCTCGCCAAACTCCGCAATGTCAAGTCTGACGCCATGACACTTCTGACCGGAGGCGTGAAGGGATTACAGCAGAAGAAACTCGACAAAGCAAACTCCGATGTCCTTGCGCAGACAGGGGAAGCACAGAAGGCTCAGGAAGAACTTGAAAAGGCTAAGGCGACGGGCGACATCATGCAGATTACATCCGCTCGAATTGCACTTAATCTTGCCGAAAAGGAACTTGGAACCCGGACCAAGATTCGTGACGCCATTGTCAAGGATATGGAGGGATGGCAGAATGTACTCGATGTCGTAAACCTTGTAGCGAACATTGCCGGGGGAGTCTCGGACGCTTTCGGATCTATCAGGGATATGGCCGAGGCTTACGGAGCTGACATCGAAAGTAATGGATGGCTCGATGTCGGCGGTGTTCTCGATACGCTGACTTCTGTTACAGACGGAGTCTCGAAAGTGGTGCAGTCTGCCATGAACGGCGATGTGGGGG
Source organism: Bacteroidales bacterium H10 (assembly GCA_001701295.1). GTDB lineage: Bacteria > Bacteroidota > Bacteroidia > Bacteroidales > Muribaculaceae > Lepagella. Next base: position 7,564 of record DAAV01000046.1, on the reverse strand, counting down.
GCATATTAGGTGGCGTTGTCAGCACCATTACCTCCCCATTCACCATCTGGGCGAAGCTTCACGACAAGAAGCTGCAAAAGATGATAGACCGCTCAAAGGAGGCCGCTCAGATAATGCAGAACCAGTACGACATCTTGGAGAAGCGTATGGCAAACTTCCTCGGCAATGCGGCGGCGATGAATACTGGAGTGACGGGCGGTGCCTATGGAAGGCAGCGTCAGCTTATGCAGAGCCAGCTCACGGAACTCCAAAAACAGCGTCAGGGGTNNGAGATTGACAAGAAAAAGACCGACAACTCGGTTGTCGAGGACTACAACAAGCAGATTGAGGAAATGAAAATCTCAATCCGCGACTTCGCATTGGAGGCTGCAAAAGATCTTTATTCGATTGATCTCAATGGATGGGCCGAGCAATTAGGTGATGCACTTGTTGACGCCTTCGCCGCCGGAGAGGATGCAGCAGAGGCTTTCGACAAGACTGTCGGTGACATCATGCGCGACGTTACATCGAAGATGATCTCGCAGGATATTCTCGCCCCTATGTTCGGCGACTTGCGCAACTTCCTCTTTGGCGAGAACGGCATGGGCGGCGCGTTCGGCGCGGACTTCAAACTGGACGCATCCGAGGTGGCCGCGATGAAGGAATATCTCGATAAGATAAAGAATCAAGGCATTCCGGCGGCAGAGGAACTATTCAATGCCATAAACAGCGCGACGGGCGGGATGCTCGACGATACGGAAAAGGCCAAGAGCGGATTGTCGGCTGGCATTCAGTCTATCACGGAAGATACGGCAGATCTGCTCGCATCCTACGTCAATGCCATACGCGCTTCGGTAGCTCTGAACGAGGGCAGATGGGAGAGGCTTCTGTCGGAGTCTTTGCCGCAAATAAGCGTCATAGCGCAATCGCAA
>DAAV01000046.1:0-6647 GCA_001701295.1 Bacteroidales bacterium H10 | reverse complement strand
GCCGTGGCCGCAGAAGCGATTGTGAAGTCTAACGATGATATTAGCCGCCTGCTTACCCGTGTGTCGCAGGGCGGCGCAAAATTCCACATACAGTAAGCTATGGATAATCTTAGTGAAACCCTAAAACAACAAGCCGTAAGCCTCGGGCTGTGCAAACCATGGACTGAGGCATGGGCCGACAACAGCGACCAGCAGGAGCTTATTGACAAGTTCGTCAAAGGTATTGACTTTTGCCTTGAACGGGATTGGCCTTCTACTGAGTTTATCAAGGCCAACTTCGACCGGAAGCTGCTTAACCGGAACCTGATCTTTGTTGACGAGCCTATCGAAATCAAGAACGCCCCGAGCGGTATTTACGTCATAAACGGCGAGTGTTCCGGTACTCTGTGGTTCAACTCTTGGGCGGCGGCTACAGTCTATGTTCGGCATAATTCGAACGTCAGGATTATTGCAGATGATTTTGCAAAAGTGTTCGTCAGACTTTATGACGATGCGTCCGCTGATGTCATAGAGCTTGATGGAGCCGTGATCAAGGTTTACGACAGACGGAAATAGTCATACTGCCTTTTTCCGCGCCATAAGGCGTTTAAGATCGGCAACAGTCTCGATCTCGACGACCCGATAGCGTTCGCGAAAAAATTCGGCTCTGTAGGATGGCATACAACACGGCCTGTGGTCATTCATGGGATTATTGACAATTACAACCGTTCTCTGTCTCGGAAAATACAGGTCGGCATATTTCCATGTCCCATTTATCTCGATCGGCCATTTGATTTTGAAAGCGAGGCCGAGACTCTTCACAAAACGGCAGATTCTTCTGGTTTCACCGGTTAATTTTCGAATCAACTGTTCCCGATAATCAAAAGTCCATGACGGAACACTGAGTGTAGAATCAAAAATATCGAGTTCTGCGGCAAATTCTACGTAAAAGTCAATCTTATCCGTTTTATTTTTCAACTTTCTTTGCATAAATAATTTAAAAATTAACATTACATAATTATTCAAACTCCCCCACACCCTCTCTATTTGATATATTAATCACCAACCAATCGTTATAGGTGTCAAAAACGTAAACATCGTCAAAAAAATTAATAGAACAGTTTGATGCGATTCATGTTTTTGATCTGATAACTGTTGGCAAGCTGAATATGCACAAGTCCGTCTATCTGAATCATAAATCCGGGTGCATATCGGGCATACTCCGTCTGAATCTGTTTCGTGAATTGCTCGATTGACATTCCGGCTTCCTCAAAACGATGCGTCACGGAGATGAGTCCCCTGCGACACATAGACTTGATGATGGATTTCGCTTTGGTCCGACTGACATTGACAAGTTCACAGATACGTCGGTAGCTTAAACCCACAAGACGTGAAGCGTTTTCGGAATTGACACACATACCTTTTTTCAACAGTCTCCTCCGTGCCTTTTTGTGAGCCTTATGCTCACCGGCCTTCGGGTCAGTCGCCAATCGTATTGTATCGGACAATTCGTTTTGCTTCGCGATATGGTTGTAGATCACAGCCTCGCGTATCAGATTTCCCATCTGTGTCAGTGTAGGATTTACAGAGCAGTGTGGATTATATTCAGTAGTCTCGATAAGAACCGAATACTCTTTTTCAAAATGAATACGGACAGCAATAAGCGTAGTTCCGCGTCGCACAAGCCATCCTCGTTTAATTCCCTCGTTGATAGCTGCCGCACAACGGCTGCTGGAGGTGTGCAGCAACGACATCATCCTGCGCATAGTCGCGTTTCTTACGCGAGAATCTACAAATCTTCTCTTGATAAGCAAATTTACAGCAAGAGCGTCAATGGAATTCTTGGTATCCATCGACTGCGCCGCTATTTTCGTACTTATCCAGAGCCGCTTCATAAGGGAATAAAAAAAGAGAAGGACCACACTAAACGGGAACTGTGTGATCCTTCTCCGGTTTCGGCCTGCCACTTTAAAGCTGAGGCCGTGAATCGTTTTTTACGTATCGTTCCCGTTAATACGGGAGCAAAATTAACACATTGAAAATCAAAAGTCAAGACCCTACAAAGAGTTTGCATCGACATGCAAATCTATGCAAGTCAATGCAAATCTATGCAATATGTTAAAAATGTTAATTAACAGTTTTAACCTTTCAATGTGCTTTCCAGCCCATCAAATGCGGATTCTACCGTCTTGTTTACCATGCGTGCGTAGATCTGTGTGGTTTTGATGTTGGAATGTCCCAGCATGGCCGCAAGAGTCTCGATCCTGACTCCATTGTTAAGGCAATATGTAGCGAAGGTGTGCCGCCCGACATGTGAGGTGACATTGAATTTTATACTCGCTCCGGCAGCCACGGCCTTAAGAGCGACATTATATTTCTGGTTGGATATGATCGGAAGCTTGAAATTATATTTTTTCAGAATTTCCAAAGCAGGTGAGAGAATTACAAGATAATATTCCTCCTCGGATTTTTGCCTTGTGTCACGGATTATATATTTCCCGTCACGCTCTGTCGCGTTCTCGAAGTCAAATTTCGCCATATCCGCATAGGCGAGACCGGTGAAACACTGAAAAAGGAACAGATCTCTTGCACGCATAATGGATTTGTCTTCCGTCTCGAATGCCCGTATCCTGTCAAGTTCCTCCTCGGTCAGATATTTACGTTGTTTATGCTTACCCTTCTCTATCCTTATTCCCGCATAGGGATCGGAAGATATTGCCTCTGCGGCCATAGCCTCATGAATATAATTTTTCATAAACTTATGGTATGCCGCCACCGTGGTCTGCACATACGACTGTTCGTGAAGCCATTCGTCGAACAGTCGTATTTTCTGAGGCGTAAGATCATCGAATGTCTGTATCTGCTTAAAGGCCTCAAGAACGTTCTGCAGCCTTTTATGATTCTTTTTCGTTACCTCCTTGATGTCCGTGCGTGATTCGATCCTGTCCTTTACAAAGTCCAGAAACGATCCGGAGTGCTTCTTCTTGGCCAATACAGCCTCAAGTCCCTCAAAGGTGAACTCTTCTCCTTTGACCATAAGCAGGGATATATAGTCGGCTATGGGTCTGCGCATGGCCTCAATACGCATATTGAGGGCTGCTGAATCCGGATGGTTGACAACCCATTTGACCGCATCCCATTGATTAGGCAAGACGGAGACNNAAGACTCCGGTACTGAGTCTTTTCTGTCTTTTATTACTGAACACTTCAATTTCGACAGTTGCGGGTTTTGTTTCTGTTGCAGTACGCCTTCTGTTGTGTACTACCTTTACCGTTGGATACTTCATATATAATAGTTATAATGTTGATAATACGTTTATTAGAGTGTACTACACTATGTACTACTGGTGTACTAACTTTCTAACAAACCAATGCAAATTATTACAAATCAAAACAAATTTTGTAGTACAGATAGGNNACGGCGTATGTAAATAGCTGATATACAAAGAAAGAGGACTATCTTACGATAGTCCTCAAGTAGTCGATCCGGGACTCGAACCCGAGTCTCCACCGTGAGAGGGTGGCGTGCTAACCGCTACACTAATCGACCGGTTATCAGGAACTTTGATTTTCGTTTAAGAGCCTCGTTATTTCCCTTTTGCGATGCAAAGTTAGACATTTTTTTTGAATCCACCAAATTTTTGCATGATTTTTTCACAAGAAAATATTATCATTTTATGCCCTATTTACACAACACTCTCATAGTGTTCCTTTTACAATACTGTCCGCCAATGTCATAAATATTGGCACGACTTCATCTTTTGGCAGCCATATTTATCACACATCAAAAGAAAGACCGTCATAACCCGGTGCTACTCCCGCCGGGAGCCTTTGGGTGAGTTCATGATGTCGTCCTATTTCATGATTGAAATGCGTCAGATAAGTCTGTCTCGGCTTTATTTCATTGACAAGCGTCAACGCCTCCTGAAGGGTAAGATGAGAGAAATGATCGCGATCGCGGAGAGCATTTATAACGAGAGTATCGATCCCTTCGAGTTTCTCCAGCTCCTTCTCATCTATGGTCTTGGCATCTGTGATATACGCAAAATCTCCGATACGGAATCCCAATATCGGCATCTGACCATGCATCACTTCTATCGTAACAATCTTTACGCCATTGATATAAAACGGAGTCGTACCGACAATCTTCATCTCGAACACGGGCACACCGGGATAAGGATTCTCTCTGAAGCAATAATCATAATGGTTGCGAAGATCCTTATTTGCACGCTCATTTACATACATAGTAAGATTTCCATCAGCACAAAACGGTCTGAGATCGTCAATTCCACCTACATGATCGTAATGACTGTGCGTGACAAGCACGGCATCTATATGATGAATGCCCGCATCCAACGCCTGCTGCCGAAAATCGGGAGAAGGATCTATAAGAATCGTCAAACCCATCGTGCGGACCAATGCGGATGTACGCGTACGCTTGTCCTTTACATAGGGGGACTGACATACACGACATTCACATCCTATTTCCGGAATACCTTTTGATGTACCGGTGCCGAGCAGACGGACATGCACTCCGGTGTCTATATAATTCACTTCAGGATTAAGGTCAATCAGGAATTTCTTTCTTACGGCTTCCCGCACTTTCGCTGCGAGGTCGATCACGTCACGCAAGGTGGCATTTCCCCTGTTTACTATCACGAGTGGCTGCTTGTCATAAACCTGCGCCCCACCGCATCGCATACCTTTCATTCCGGCATGATCAATCAGCCATGCCGCCGAGACCTTCGTATGCATCGAGTCTACAGGATGGCCCGTGACCACCTCTCCAGTCAATGATCTTATCTCGGCCAGTTTCCCGTTATGCACAACAGGATTTTTGAAGAAACTGCCTGCGCTTCCTATAAGGGCCGGATCAGGAAGCTTGCTGTCGCGGATACGGCACACTTCTTCGGCAACTTCCCGGATAGACGGCATGTGTCCGAGCCTCTCCTTAAGTTCACGCAACGGACCATATTCCAGATTTGTCGCCTGCAGGGAGGGACGAAGACGGAAAGATACCCGCAACACTATATAACGGCCTTTGCCTTCATGCTTGAAGAAGCTGTCGCGATACCCGAACCGGCACTCCTCCGCCGTGAAACGGCATGTTTTACGCGTAAACACGTCAAAGCATTCGACAGCATGGACAACATCTTTCGCCTCCACGCCATAAGCCCCGACATTCTGCACAGGAGCGGCTCCCACTTCTCCGGGAATACCGGCAAGATTCTCGACACCACCGAGTCCCTGCTCAAGAGTCCAATCCACGAAATCCGTCCATTTCTCGCCCGCACCGACAATAGCGAAGACCGTATCTTCATTTTTGTCATAACGCCTGATCCCCTTGATTGCTGAATGAAGGATAAGTCCGTCAAAATCCCCCACAAATAGGAGATTGCTTCCTCCTCCTATATTGAGTACCGGATTATTGATGAAGCGCTCGTCGCGCGAAAGTCTCAACAATTCCTTTTCAGAGGAATACTCAGCAAAATAACGTGCCCGGACAGGAATGCCGAAAGTCGTCAGATATGTTATATCCTTGTCTTGTTCAATCATAGAGGTGATAAGTGAGAGTTCAAATTTAACCGATAGCAATTGTACAAATCACTTCATAATATATTTATGCGTCAATGACGGAAGTTAATCAAAAGACCATCCTGAAACTGAAGAAAAGTTCCATCTATGTATCCCCATACATCAATAACGGAACTCCAGTTATGCCCCGCGTCCACTTCCGATGGATTCCCAAGAGCGAGCCTGCATTCATCTTTGGTCATGCCCAGAGCCACTCTGCCGTTACATATATTCTCCCATGTCTCCTGACTGACGGAGGGATAATCCAGCTTAGGATCAGTCAAAGAAAACAGACTGGGAAAAGTACGGCTTTCCGCTCCTATGCCGGAGGCATTATTGACATTCATATACATTGACGAAGATCTGCCGGCATCATCCCTGAAACGGACCTTTAACGGAAAGATCATATTTCCCGCCTCGACAGCCGTTATTGTCACCGGCTCGAACTTCCGCCCCGAAAGACTGTTCCCGGATTCGTCATACCACAGTCTTGACATGGTCCAGACTTTTCGTCCGGACAGTATGCTGTCGGCTTTTGAAACCAGATCAAGATCTATCATCATAGCGACGTCAAGGCCGGTCAAGGTGTGGAGAGCGTCTCTCAATTTTCTGGAAGTATTATATCGGTATATGCCGTCCGGCCCTGCAAATTCAAGTATAGCTACTGTATCACCACCGGGAGTAGGCCGCGGCGTCACTCTTTCAAACCCTATGACAAGGCCGGCGAGACGTGCGGTATCCGCAGCCGAAACAGACAAGGCTGGGCTTTCAAGCAAGAGAGATGCCTTATTGTCCGAAATAACAAACTTCTTGCCCGACTTCCATTGGCCGAGGGTATCGGGATGAATCCGCGCGGCCAGCCGCTCCTCAGCGCCCGGAAGCAGCTCCCGTCTCTCCGAACGAGACATTTTTATGGTCTTCGTACCCTCAATACCTGTGCTACATGCAGTTATCAGCAATAATAGCGCTACAGGCAGAAGATAATATCGATTGGTCTTAATTGAATTCATCATAATTTGACACAAAATTAATGAAAAAATTCGGGAAAAGTTGGTAAATTCAAAAATATTGTCTAACTTTGCACTCGCAAAAGT
>DAAV01000143.1:14356-23519 GCA_001701295.1 Bacteroidales bacterium H10 | reverse complement strand
GAGGCGGTGATACATACGGTGACACATATAAGTGACATATGCAGGTGACACATGGCTGTGACATTTGTAAAGACAAATGCAAATAAAGAAAGGTGCGATCCGAAGACCGCACCTTTTCATAATATCGNNGGACTGCTTTGCCGTTTGCAACGCGAACGAAGATACCGTTCTCAGGATTGTCCACACGTACACCCTGAAGATTGAAATAAACAGCCTCTCCATCATTCTCAACCTCGATGGAATCAACACCTGAAGTCATAGTCACTGAGACAGTCTGCTTGTCGAAATCAACAGTAAACTTATACTTGTGACCATCCGTATTGGGTGCTATGCTCCAGGACTTGCAGGCACTTGCATTGACATTGGCTTTGTAGACAGTATACGCAAAAGGAGTACCCACTGTAGCCACAGCTCCTTCAGTAGCCGCACCATAACGGTCACTGCCGCTCAATTCACCCCAACCGGCATCATCATTTGTCGAGCCTTTGGCAGAACAGAAACTGAAGAAAGACTTGCCATCAGCATTGGCGACGGCCTTAGCCTCGACAGTAAATGTATTTCCAATCTTGGTCATCTCTATCGGAGTAGTAGGATTCCAGTCATTGTCATCTATGTTACCAAGAATGTAAAGAGTCTCCGGCACGACAGGAGGAACCGGACCAGAACCTTCACCTGTCACCGTCAGAGTCATGGCTTCAGGATCAAATGTGAAAGAATATGTGCCGGCCTCGATTGTCCAGTTTGTACCTTCAACCTTACATGCCATAGGTGAATCAAGTGTTACCGCGCCATTACCGTCTGCAGAGATCCAGTCTACCTGGGAACCTGTGCTTTTGTCATTTTTTCTGATACCGAAACTTCCGGCATCGACAGTTGTATTTTCCAAAACCCACTTGCCGTTCTTCTCTGTCATGTTCTCAGAACTCCATTTAACGGGTTCTCCGAAAATCTGGCCATGAATCGCATATGTATATTCAACGGCCTGACCCTGGCCTGTGACAACAAGAGTCTTGGCTGTCGGATTGAATACAAGATGTGGATTTTCTACATTGCTTGCCATTGCAATATTCGGTGAAGTTCCGCCAACAGTGAGTGTGTAGGTCTCTNNATCCAAGTACGAGATTACTGCCATTTCCTCCAAAATTGGCATCAGGATTACTCCACGTGCCGTCATTAATCTTAAAACCGGATGTCAGAGTTCCGTTGTAATCAAGTTCAAAGGTACCGTCACCTTTGTCGGTAAACTTGGCTGCTGCATCTGCAGTTGCCCAGTTGTTGAAACCGCCGATCACATAATAGTCGATTGCATGAGCAGACATGGCCATCGCACCGACTGCCAGAAGAGTAAAAATTTTCCTCATGGTTAATTTTGATTAAAAGTTGTTTTTTAGTTAACTGTTGTCGTTGTGTAGGGAGAGCACCGCGTTTGCCGCGACATATATCAAAATTGTCTAAAGAAGTCATACCGAAAATAATAGGGTCTACAAGCAAGAGGGGATGTCTGCGACTTCTCAAACGAGTGCAAAATTACATAATAATATTTTAACCCGCATAATCGTACAATATGTTTTACAACATAATTTATAATTTCGACTGAAATGATGCAGTGCAATACATTTCGGCTCAACGCCTGTCCTATTTGTTAAATTAAGTTATATAAAAGAGGCTGACCATCTGAAACAGGATTTTTTTATTAACTTTACGCAAAAATTTAACAGTTCAGCGTCAGACTCCGCTATCTGTCAGGATAATAAACTTTGAAAGCATGTCATATAAGTCTCCCATAGATGAAAAGAAGCTTATAGCTGACCTTCAGAATCCATCGACCGCCAGATCGGCGTTCGACGAACTGATGCGTGTCTACGGAGAGCAGATATACTGGCAGATACGCAAGATGGTCATGAACCATGACGATGCCAACGACCTTCTGCAGAACTGTTTCATAAAGGCCTGGAACAATATCCATAACTTCCGGGGTGACGCCAAGATGTCGACCTGGTTATACAAAATAGCCGTCAATGAATCAATCAATTTTCTCAATAAGGAACGCCAGCGTCGCGGCATGACGGAAAACGGCGATGATTCGTTTATGCTTCAGAACATGGAATCAGATGAATTTATCGACGGCGACTCACTGCAGAAAGAACTTCAGAAAGCAATCATGAATCTTCCCGACAAGCAGAGGCTCGTCTTCAACATGCGCTATTACGATGAAATGAAATATGAGGAAATGTCAGAGATTCTCGGCACTTCCGTCGGGGCGCTGAAAGCTTCCTATCACCATGCTGTGAAAAAGATCACAGCCGCAATCCAGGACTCGGAAATCTGAAAGCCCCTCCCCTGTTTTTACAATTTGAATTCCTACCGAACCCAAAGGTAAGGCCCAGTGTTTCTATTTTAGATATTTATGTCCGTAGACAGGTTCTATGGAACCGATATCTGAAAAAACCACATCTTACAGCCTTATCCACATGAAAAACACCACCAGCGAATATGATGTCATAGTTATAGGGGGAGGCGCGACAGGCGCCGGAACCGCACGCGACTGCGCCATGCGCGGTCTTAAAACCATCCTTATAGAACGTCTTGATTTCACTGCCGGCGCGACCGGACGTAACCACGGACTCCTCCACAGCGGAGCCCGATACGCTCATACCGATCCAGAATCAGCGGCGGAGTGTATAAAAGAGAACTTGATATTACGCCGCATAGCCCGGCATTGTGTCGAGGATACGGGCGGTCTCTTCGTTACGCTTCCGCAAGACAGCCTCGACTATCAGAACGCGTTTGTCCAGGACTGCATAAAGGCAGGCATTCAGGCAGACGTGCTCGATCCTGAAGAGGCCCTGCGCATGGAGCCGGCGGTCAATCCGGATATAATCGGCGCCGTACACGTGCCAGACGGAGCAATCGATCCCTTCCGTCTCACTACCGCCAATGTCCTTTCCGCACGTATGAACGGAGCCGACATAATGACATATCAGGAAGTGACAGGATTCGTAAAAGATAAAGACCGGATATGCGGGGTCAGACTGCGGAGTCACCGCAACGGAGAGGAAACCGTGATCTACGGCAAAGTGACAGTCAACGCATGCGGCATATGGGGACACCATGTGGCCGAACTCGCAGGCGTACGCATCAACATGTATCCTGCCAAGGGCGCGTTGCTGATCTTCGGCCATCGTGTCAACAACATGGTCATCAACCGATGCCGCAAGCCGGCGGACGCCGATATTCTCGTTCCGGGAGACACGATATGTGTGGTGGGCACCACATCGACGCGCATACCCTATAACGAGATAGACCATATGGAGGTTACTCCCGAAGAAGTCGATCTGCTTCTGCGTGAAGGCATAAAACTCTCCCCCCGCACCGCCACCACAAGAATACTCCGCGCCTATGCGGGCGTGCGTCCTCTTGTGGCTTCCGACGATGACCCCACAGGACGCAGCATAAGCCGAGGAATCGTCTGTCTCGACCATGCGAAGCGCGACGGACTGGAGGGATTCGTGACAATTACGGGAGGCAAACTGATGACTTACCGCTTAATGGCCGAGGAGGCCACCGATCTCGTCTGCAGCAAACTCGGCGTGAACCGTCCCTGCGAGACTGCGGAAATCCCGTTGCCTGGATCCGAACCGGACGCTAAAGATGAGCAGAGGCGACAGCACATCATCGAACTCAGCACCGAGCAAAAAGCTGCCGAGGGGCGCCACGGCAGCTGGTCAGGACATATCGAATCGAAATCCGACGCCGATGACGCTTTGGTGTGCGAGTGCGAACAGGTGAGCGTGGCCGAGGTAAATTACGCCATTGACGAACTGCATGTCCACAACCTCATAAATCTTCGCCGGCGCACACGGCTCGGAATGGGAACATGTCAGGGCGAGCTCTGCGCCTGCCGCGGAGCCGGACTTCTCGAACGTCACGACAAATGCACGCAAAGGAGCATCGACGATCTCGCATCTTTCATGAACGAGCGGTGGCACGGCATGTATCCCGTATGCTGGGGAGAGACTCTCTGCGAGGTGCAGTTCACTTCGTGGCTCTATCAGGGAGTACTCGGACTTGACCATGAATCGCCCGAAGCCGTTCCTACGGAATAATCAGTCATCTACAATTCATATCACCACACATTGCCATGAAATTTGACACTATAATAATAGGAGGAGGGCTGAGCGGACTTATCAGCGGTATAGAATCGGCCCGGAGCGGACGCAAGACCGCCATCGTATCGACCGGGCAGAGCGCACTTCATTTCTGGTCGGGCTCTTTCGAATTCCTCTGCCGCGAAAACAGCCGGGAAGTCATCGAGAAACCGCTTGAACGCGCCGCACGTCTGGACGAAAGCCATCCTTACCGCAAAATCGGAATCGAACGCACGGCGGAACTTCTGGACAGAGTCGCGCCTATACTGAAGGAAGCCGGCATAACCGTCAGCGGAACTCTTCAGCGAAACCACTATCGCCTGACGCCAATGGGATTCACCCGGCCGGCGTGGCTGACACTCGACGACTATATGGCGGTCGAAAGACTGTCCGAGCTTGAAGGGAAGAGGGCCGCGATCATCAATATCTACAGTTATATCGATTTCTATCCACGTTTCCTTTCGCTCGGGCTCTCCAGACTGGGAGTGGAATGCACCCGGGCCGATGTCAATGTGCCTCAACTCGACGTGCTCCGCCAGAGCACCACTGAAATGCGTGCCACCAACATGTCACGCTTCCTGCGCGACGACGCTGTCGACGCACTCGCCCGCGAGGTCGACAAAGCCTCGCAAGGCGCTGATTTCGTGATCATGCCCGCGATATTGGGAATGTTCAGCGACAAACCGGTGAAACGGCTGCGCGGAGCGGTGGACAGACCTGTCTATTTCGTCGCTACCACGCCCGCGTCGGTGCCAGGAGTAAGATGCCAGCTTTCTCTCCGCGATCTTTTCATAAGATTCGGAGGCCGCTTCATGCCGGGCGACACCGCGAGGCGCGGAGATTTCGAGGGTCACAGACTCAGAAGGATATATACCGAAAATTTCGGTGACATTCCTCTCGTGNNCCTTGCTTTTTCGGCCATGGACTCATAGCCGATCTCGAAAAGATATATGAACCCGTCTTCGGACTCGACATCGAAGCTGGCAAAAGCCGCACCGACTGGTATGACAAGGATTTCTACGCCGCGCAACCCTATATGGCCTACGGAGTGCTGACCGATGAATTATTCCGTCCGAGCCGCAATGGAGAGACAATAGAGAATCTTTATGCCACGGGCGCCCTTCTGTCCGGATTCAACGCACTAAAGGAAGGCTCGGGAGCAGGCATAACTCTGGCGACCGCCCTGCATGCCGCCGNNGAGAGACTGCCATGATGACTCTACAGGAACAAAATATAAGCGACAATAATTTCGAGTCGTGTATCAAGTGCACGATCTGCACAGTCTATTGTCCGGTGACGGCCGTCAACCCCGACTATCCCGGTCCGAAGCAAGCCGGCCCCGACGGAGAGCGGTATCGTCTGAAACGCCCTTATTTCTATGACGAGGCCCTTAAATACTGCCTCAACTGCAAACGCTGCGAAGTGGCCTGTCCCAATGATGTCAAGATCGGCGACATAATCCAGGCGGCACGCATAAAATATGCGGCCCACGGTCCGACACTGCGTGACTCGATGCTCGCCAATACGGATTTCATGGGACAGATCGCCACGAGAATGGCACCGATAGTCAATTTCTCGCTCGGTCTCAAACCTGTGAAGTATATAATGGACAAAGCCTTGAAAATCGATGACCGGCGTACGTTCCCCAAATATGCCGGCACACGTTTCGAGACATGGTACAAAAAAGAGGCCGCAGCAGAACAGGAGACTTTCAACCGCCATGTGTCATACTTCCACGGCTGTTATGTCAATTACAATTATCCGCAGCTCGGCAAGGATCTCATCACGGTAATGAATGCCCTCGGCTACGGTGTCAGGCTTCTCGACCGAGAGAAATGCTGCGGCGTGGCCAAGATAGCCAACCGCTGCATCGATCAGGCCACACGTGACGGAGAAAACAACCTGCGCGCCATAAGGGAGGCAGTCGGCAAGGGAGATCCCGTTCTGGCCACATCTTCGACATGCTGCTTCACCATGCGTGACGAGTATCCCCACCTGCTGCACCTCGACAACAGCGACGTGCGCGACAGCATAATGCTTGCCACTCTTTTCATTTTTCGGCTCATCGATGAAGGAAAAACGAAAATAGCTTTCAAAAAAGACTACCGCAAACGCATCGCCTACCACACGCCTTGCCATATGGAGAAACTCGGATGGACCATATTCTCCACATCACTCCTGCGCATGATTCCGGGCGTTGAGTTCATTCAGCTCGATTCCCATTGCTGCGGCATCGCGGGCACCTACGGTTTCAAGAAAGAAAATTACGCGTACTCCCAGGGAATCGGGGCTCCCCTCTTCGACCAGATACTGGAATCCGGATGCGATTTCGTGGCCTGCGACTGCGAGACCTGCAAATGGCAGATAGAGATGTCGACAGGCATATCTGTGCTGAATCCGGTCTCTGTACTTGCCGAAGCGATCGACATCGAGGAGACACGACGCCTGAACATGATGCAATAATACTTTAAGTAGCTATTGAAATTAATGTATACATAAAACGCCGCTGTTTTTTAGGCGGTCCGGTTCTGGAGCGAAGGAGCATAGCGGGCTATGCGACTGAACGACAGGACTGAAACGACAAAAAAGAGCAAGTTTTATGTTACAAGATTCAAAAACTACATATATCGTTTAATTTTTAATAGCTACTTATACGATATACTGTAATACGTTAACCAGAAATACTATGGAAAAATACATTCTGTCGCTCGACCAGGGCACAACCAGCAGCCGTGCTATCGTATTCGACCACGAAGGCAATATATGCTCGATGGCACAACATGAATTTCCTCAGATCTTTCCTCAGCCGGGATGGGTGGAGCATGATCCTCACCAGATCTGGGGCTCCCAGGCTTCGGTCATAGCGGAAGCCATATCTCAGATAGGCATCAATGGCCACGACATAGCGGCGATCGGCATCACCAACCAGCGCGAGACCACTATCGTGTGGGACGCCGATACATGCGAACCGATCTACAATGCTATCGTATGGCAGGACCGGCGCACATCGGAATATTGCGATTCGCTGCGCGAAGCCGGATATGCGGACATGATAAGGGAGAAAACCGGACTTATACTCGATGCTTATTTCAGCGCCACTAAAGTGAAATGGATTCTCGATCATGTGGCCGGTGCGCGTGAAAGGGCAAATGCCGGCAAACTCCGTTTCGGCACCGTCGACACATGGCTGATCGCCTGCCTGACACGCTTCAAGGTGCATGTCACTGATGTCACTAACGCGGCCCGCACCATGCTCTTCAATATCAACACACTCGAATGGGACAAGGATCTTCTCAGACTTTTCGACATACCGGAGTCGATGCTGCCTGAAGTGAAACCGAGTAGCGGCGTGATGGGCTATACCACCACTACAATCTTCGCGCACGAGCTTCCCATAGCCGGAGTGGCCGGCGACCAGCAGGCTGCCTTGTTCGGACAGATGTGCGTTAAGCCGGGCTCCGTAAAAAACACATATGGTACCGGCTGCTTCCTGCTCATGAACTCCGGCAACAGACCTATCGTGTCGAAAAACCGTCTGCTGTCGACCATAGCGTGGAAAATCGGCGATGAAGTTACCTACGCTCTCGAAGGTTCGATTTTCGTAGGCGGCTCTGTGGTCCAGTGGTTGCGCGACGGACTCAAATGCATTCAGTCGTCGTCGGAAGTAGAGGAACTGGCCGAATCCGTTCCCGGAACTGACGGGGTCTACTTCGTGCCGGCCCTGACCGGACTCGGGGCTCCTTACTGGGACCAGTATGCCCGCGGACTGATATGCGGCATCTCGAGAGGCACCACGTCGGCCCATATCGCACGGGCGGCGCTCGAAGGTATCGCGTTCCAGGTGTATGATATCGTAAAGGCAATGGAACTTGATTCGGAACTGGGTATCACCGAACTGAAAGTAGACGGCGGAGCATCGCGCAACAATCTCCTTATGCAGTTCCAGAGCGATATCCTCTCCACCGAAGTGCTGCGTCCCCGTGTAACGGAGACCACCGCTCTCGGCGCGGCATATCTCGCAGGACTTGCCGTGGGATACTGGAAAGATATAGACGAGATAAACGCCCAATGGCAAATAGAGGATAAATTCACTCCGAAAGCCAATCCCCAGACCGTTGCATCCAAGCTTGCGGGATGGAAAGACGCTGTGGAACGTTGCCTTTCGAGATAAAACCCGCAGACCCAACGATTACTCTGTAAACTACATCACTAAGTAACTTACTTAAAAGTAAGTGATCAGATTAAACATATATCAGAAGCGCAGGCGATTTCGAGCTGTTTTATCAAGACGAAGAGGGAGCATAGCGGGCTATGCGACCGATGAGACTTGGATAAAAGAGCCGGAATCGGCAAGCTTATGATATATGAGATAAAAAAACACGTACTATCGTTTTAATTTGATCACTTACTTAAACTCTATCACGTTACTTATAAACTTAAAAATACATTATCATGGAAGAAGTTGAAATACCTATTTTTCTGCAATGTTTTTTTGAGTTCCTCGGAACTTATGTTATGATATTGCTCGGATGCGGAGTTGTGGCATGCACCACGCTGAAAGGGTCAAAAGGATTCGGAGGCGGCTGGGTGGTCGTGACTCTTGCATGGGGTCTCGCCGTGATGTGCGGAGTCTTTATCGCCGGACCTTATACAGGGGCCCATCTCAACCCGGCCGTCACCCTTGGCCTCGCGATGGCCGATAAATTCGACTGGGGCATGGTCATCCCCTATATGATATCACAACTCATAGGGGCATTTCTCGGTGCCTTGACTGTCTATTATTTCTATAAGGACCATTTCGACGCCACAGAGGATCAGGAGACAAAACTGGGCGTGTTCGCTACAATTCCGGCAATCAAAAATCTCAAGCGGAACTTTCTTTCGGAAGTCATAGGCACATTCGTGCTTATCCTTGTGATTCTCTTTCTTGCCGAGCGCGGCAATACAGCGGAAGTCGGTCTCGGCTCCATCGGCGCGCTTCCTGTGGCGCTCCTCGTGGTCGTGATCGGCATGGC
>DAAV01000143.1:8533-14305 GCA_001701295.1 Bacteroidales bacterium H10 | reverse complement strand
GGAGCCAGTGGAAATACGCGTGGGTACCGATCTTAGGCCCTATCGTCGGCGCCGGCTTCGCCGTCCTTGTCTTCTACTTCTACCGCATGTGCTGCCAGTGAAGCCGATACAATAAAAAATATGNNGGCCGCAGTTCGACTGCGGCATATTTTTTATTGTATCGGCTGAATTGTCATTCACCCCTGTTCTCCTTGTTGAAAATATGGCGGAGACGGGAGAATATGCGCTGAGAGGTACTCTTCGAAGGCACGACGTTGGGCGCGTCCTTGAGGCTTTCCACGGCTGCCTTCTCGGTGTCGGAGAGATTCTCCGGCACAGGGACCATTACATTGACGAGCAGATCGCCTTTGGCGCCGCCGTTCATCTGCGGCAGACCTTTTCCTCTGAGGCGCAACACCTTGCCGGGCTGCGTGCCGGGAGTGATTTTCAGACGCGCGCGTCCCTCGATCGTAGGAACTTCCGCCGTTCCGCCGAGAGCGGCGGTCGGGAAGTCGAGCATCAGATTGTAGATAAGATCGTTGCCGTCGCGCATCAGATCGGGATCTTTCTCCTCCTGTATCTTTATGAGCAGATCGCCGTTCACGCCGCCGTTGCGGGGAGCGTTGCCCTGTCCGCGGAGAGTAAGCACCATATCGTTCTCCACCCCGGCCGGAATATGGAAAGAAACGATCTCTTCTTTCTTTTCCACGCCCTGACCGTTGCAATAAGTACATTTCTCGGTGATGACCTTGCCCTCACCGTTACACTCCGGGCAGACCGACTGGCTCTGCATCGGACCCATGAAAGTCTGCTGGACGGTAGTCACATAGCCGGTGCCATGACAACGCTGACATGTGTGGAACGCAGTGCCGTCTTTGGCTCCCGTACCCTTGCAGTGGGGACACGCCACGAGTTTGGGAATCTTCAGTTTCTTGTCGACACCGTTCATTATGTCCTTAAGGGTCACCTTGACCGTTATGCGCAGGTCAGTACCCTTGTTGACATGCTTGCGGGCACGGCCTCCGGCGGCGCCGCCGAAGCCGCCGAACGAATCGTCACCGCTGAAGCGGCCCCCGAATATGTCACCGAAATGCGCGAAGATATCCTCCATCGACATTCCGCCGCCAAAACCGCCGTAGCTGCCATAGCCGCCCGAACCGCCGCCGAATCCCTGCGGACCCATCGAATGGCCGAACTGGTCATATCTGGCGCGTTTGTCGGCATCGCTCAACACGTCATACGCCTCGGCCGCTTCCTTGAATTTCTCCTCGGCCTCCTTATCTCCCGGATTCTTGTCGGGATGATACTGGATGGCCTTCTTGCGGTAGGCTTTCTTTATTTCATCGGCTGTGGCGTTTTTCGATACGCCAAGCACTTCATAATAATCTCTTTTCTCAGCCATTGTGATATGTCTTTAGAGGAAGCGTGAGGTAATTACTGGCCTACGACCACTTTCGCATGCCTGAGCACCTTGTCGTTGATCATATAGCCCTTCTCGACCGTATCGAGGATCTTGCCTTTCTGCGACTCATCGGATACAGGCACGACGGATATGGCCTCGTGACGGTCGGAATCGAAATCGCGGTCTTCGGGATCCATCTCCTTCACACCGTTCTGTTCCATATATTTCTTCAGTTTCTTATAGATCAATTCCATGCCTTCGCGGATTGAAGCCGCGTCGTCAACACCGTCGGAAGCCTTGAGGGCCCGTTCGAAATCATCGACAATAGGCAGCAATCCCTTGAACGCCGATTCGGCGGCGTTCTTGATAAGCTCGGATTTCTCGCGAAGCGTACGCTTGCGGAAATTGTCGAACTCCGCCATGAGGAACATGTATTCTTTCTTCTCTTTTTCAAGAGATTTCTTGAGTTCTTCGTTCTCCTTAGCGAGTTTCTGTTCTTCCGTAAGTTCCTCGACAGCATCGTCGGCCACTTCCTGAGCAGCCTCATTGTCGTCTGCCGGAGTGGCGTTGACATCATCGACCACCACAGCCTCGGGATCTTCCTGAGGGTTCTCGTTTTCTTTATAATTCTTATTCTCGTCCATCTTATTATACTTGTTTCCGCCGTTGAAGCGCCGGCCATAGAATTTCTTTCTCATATGATTATCCTCCAGATAATTGTCACCTTGACGCTTCACGGGCAATGATGATATCCAACAAATTTCAAGCCAAAAAGTGTTAAATCACGACAATGATCAGATGAATCGCGCATCGCTCCGTGAGGTCTCACAGTTCTAACAAATAAACAGCGCTTATAGTTGGCTTCCGTTTCAATTCAGCTTCCGCAGCAGCGGCGGAATCCCTGTCGCCGTAGATGCCGTAGAGACAGCTTCCGCTGCCCGTGAGGGAGGCATAAAGAGCGCCCGAAGCGTAAAGGGCGGATTTTATTTCCCCGAAACATGGATGGAGCGGAAAGATCGACTCCTCGAAATCATTCCTGACCAGACCGCGCCACTTTTCTACGGGGAGCGACACCACTTCGCGAAGGTCGAAATCAGCCTTGCGGGGAGTGACACCTGAAAACGCCTCGCGTGTGGAGACCGACACGGGGGGCTTTACGACAAGAAGCCAGTATCCGGAAAGGTCAAGACCTATTTCCTGAAGCCTCTCACCCACTCCCTCGGCATATGCCGGACGATTGAGAATAAAGAACGGACAGTCCGCTCCCAGCCTTAAAGCCATTGACGCGAGTTCCGACTCAGATGGAGCGGAACCGTAAATTCCACGTTCGATATGCGCGAGCATCATGAGCGTGAAAGCGGCGTCGGCGCTTCCGCCTCCC
Source organism: Bacteroidales bacterium H10 (assembly GCA_001701295.1). GTDB lineage: Bacteria > Bacteroidota > Bacteroidia > Bacteroidales > Muribaculaceae > Lepagella. The sequence continues at coordinate 11,543 of DAAV01000143.1, read as the reverse complement.
ATACCTGCACCGTCGGGAAGATGCTTGTCAAGACGGATATCCACCGAAAAGCCTTCCTGACGGCGATTACCAAAATATAGATTTGCTGCACGCCACACAAGATTTTTCTCGACCGGACAATCGACCGGACGCCCTGTTGTCTCAAGAGTGAACGGTCCTCCCGTCTCGCGCGGACAGATCTCGAGTATATCACAGAATTCCACAGGATCGGCAGGCATCCCCGCCTTTAGACCGACGGGATAAAAGAGGGTCTGCAGATCGTGATAGCCGTCTTCGCGACGCCTCACGATCTGCAGTCCGATATTTATCTTTGCGTTGACAAATGAAATCATTGCTCCTCAAGTTCAAACCCCCATTCCTGACCTTTGCGGACCATCGGAATGCCTTCTTTCATCCATTTAGGCATCGGATCTCCCTTGAGATAATGGTCGAAAAACTGTTGCAGGCGGCGTGTTATATCCTTTCGGTTGTTGCGCGCGCGTATGTTATGCGCCTCGCCGTTATATTGCAACATCCATACGGGTTTCTCAAGTCTTCTCAGGGCCATGAACATCTCGATACCCTGATACCATGGCACAGCGCCGTCGGCGTCATTGTGCATTATGAGAAGCGGCGTATTGACTCTGTCGGCAAAAAAGACCGGAGAATTGGCGATATATTCATTGGTCTTTGACCATAGATCGCCTCCAATACGGCTCTGGCCCTGCTCATATTGCGGCTGACGGGAGTCGCCCGATTCCCAGCGTATGCCGCCGTAGGCCGATGTNNCCGCCCGAACCCGCACATGCGAACATGTCGGTGCGCGTCACGAGAAAGGCTGTCTGGTAACCGCCCCAGCTCTGACCGTCTATACCGATGCGGTCCTTGTCTATCCAGGGGTAACGGCGGCACATCTCCTCGGCACCCGAGCATACATAATTGTAGGCATCCTCACCGGGACGGCCGGCATTGTAATGGATATCCGGCACAAACACCACATACCCGCGGCTGACGTAGAAGGGATAGTTCACCCAGCTCCACGACGGTTCCATAGTGTAATGGCGGTACAGATCCTCCGAACCGGTCTCATAGAAGACGCACAGCATCGGATATTTCTTGTCGGGATCGATATCGTCGGGCACATAAAGCACACCTTCCGACTGGCTGCCGTCGTAGGCATACCAGCGTTCGAGACGCGCTGTGCCCCAACGGTAATCCTTCATCTGCGGATTGGCGTCTGTGAGCTGCAAGGCTTTGCTGAAATTCGTGCCCTTGCACTCCCAGATGTCGGGCGATGTGGAAAAGTTGGCACGCTGCCATGTGTAAACCTCCGCGTCGCGGGCCTTGATCAGCTGCGTGTAGGCATAGGTATCCAGTTCTGTCACCGACGGCGCCTGCGGCTTGCCGTATCTCATCGACGCGAGTCCGTTGTATTTGTCGGCGTAACTGAAGACATCGAGGAGCATCAGATCTCCTGACGCGAGAAAGCGGTGATCGGGATCCGTATTTCTGTAGCGGAAGCGCAGATCACGCTTACGGCCCTCTCCGGCGGTCAGACACACAGGTTCTTTCTCACCCCGCGGGTCGAGACTCCATATGTCATGACGGTCATATACGAGCAGTGCGCCGTCGTTCTCGCTCCAGCCGGCTATGCCGTAATTTTCCGAAGGAGAAGGGTGCCTGTCGTCTGTATCCCAGAGAGGATACGGCACGTTTGCGCTGACACATACGGTCTTTCCCGTAGCTATCTCGTAGGTGTAATAGTTTCTGTCGCGGAACCACACCACATATCTGTCGGCGGGAGAGAGTTCCGCCTCGAGAGCCCTCATGCATTCGCCGGCATTGCGGGTCTCGCCGTTGCCGACATTGACAACCGACATGGCCACAGGAGCGAAGTAATCCCATTGGTGCGAGACAATATTGTCCGTAGGATCAAGGACCAGAGCCCAGTCTCCATCCCATCTGTCGGGAGATTTCACATCCGCCAGCGGATGGTCCGTCAGAAGTGTCGGACGCATGGTGGCGATGTCTATCACTACCGGCAGATTGTTCTTTTTCAGCTCGTCGAGGAGATGCTGCTCCTGCANNTCTGCGGCGGATTCAAAGGCTTGTTCCACACCCATATGTCAAGTTTGCCCTGCTCGAAGTCGACTATGGTCGTGTCGTCGGGGGCGATTACAGGCGCGACACCGGCTATCAGACGCCGTCCGTTATGGGAGAATTTAAGTTTCGTATACTGGTTAGGCACCATCTCCACTCCACTCTCCCCCTTGAACCGCAGGTCGATCCTACGGGGAGTCTTCAGTTCGTCGCGGAGATTGCTGAGATAGACATATGCATGTCGTGTGCCTGATTTGACAGAATCGTCCGATGCGGTGAAAGCCACCTGCATTCCGTCTTCGCTGAATACCGGCGCTCCGTAGAAACGGCGGTCGCGGTCGAGAAGCGTGTACGAGGTGTCTGGAAGCATGAAGACCCCCACCCCGTCGGTGGTGAGACTGTCTTTCTCCGGCTTTCTGACATTGAGGGCGAGTTTGCGGCCGTCGTTCGAGAACGTATAGTCATTGACCCATCTGGTCACCTTGCGTGCCTTCGTGACGGGATTGAAAAGAATGAGAGGACGTCCCGACTCCTTGTCCTTAAGCTGTTTGGGAGTTATGAGGGTGGTGTCGCATGATCTGAACGCAACCCATTCGCCGCCATCCTTGGCTATCTTGTAATCCGTGACATCTCCGATCCTGGTGACCTGCATGGTCTTCAGGTCTACGATGGCGAGAGAGTCCTGCGGCAGTTCGCTGTCTTTCTTTTTGTCGATCTTCGCCTTGCGCGTGTCGGCAAAGGGCGCCTTGATCAGGGCCACGCCCCAGCGGCCGTCGGCCGATATCCGGGCGTCATAGCCGCGTGCTATCTCCACGCGCTTGCGGCTGCGGGTATTATAGAAAGTCAGGATGCCGTCTCCCTCCTGTGGATTGACGGCAAAGGCCGCCCACTCTCCGCTACGGCTCACCGCCATGTTGCGCACAGACTTCCA
>DAAV01000143.1:205-8419 GCA_001701295.1 Bacteroidales bacterium H10 | reverse complement strand
TATGACCCATACGGGTTTTCTTGGTCTCCATATAGCGCTCGTTATAGGGATTGGGCTCTACTTCGAGAGGCACTATCTCGGAAATCTGCACACCGTAGCCTTCAAGGCCAATACGTTTCACGGGATTGTTGGTCATGAGGCGCATATTCTTGATTCCCAATGTGTGGAGTATATGGGCACCGATACCGTAATCGCGTTCGTCGGCCTTGTGTCCGAGATGAAGATTGGCGTCGACCGTATCAAGGCCGTTCTCCTGAAGCTTGTATGCCGCTATCTTATCCATCAGACCGATGCCGCGGCCCTCCTGGTTGAGATATATGACAGCTCCCCTGCCTTCCTTCTCGATCAGCTGCATGGCGAGATGAAGCTGCTCGCCGCATTCGCAACGCTGCGAACCGAATATGTCGCCGGTCATGCAGGAAGAGTGGACACGAACCAGCACAGGTTCATCGCCTGTGACATCGCCCTTGATAAGCGCGATATGCTCCAGGCCGTTCTCTTTCTGACGGAAAGGTATGAGTCGGAAATGTCCGTAAGCGGTCGGCATATCGACTTCCTCACCGCGCTCCACGAGTGAATCATTGTTGAGGCGGTAGGCGATCAGATCGCGTATGCTTATGAGTTTGAGTCCCCATTCGTCGGCACGCTCGCGGAGTTCCGGAAGTCGTGCCATCGAGCCGTCATCGCTCATGATCTCCATGAGAGCGGCGGCTGGCTGAAGACCGGCAAGACGCGCGAGATCGACAGCCGCCTCGGTGTGTCCGGCGCGCTGGAGCACTCCGCGGTCCTGGGCATAGAGAGGATTGATGTGACCGGGACGTCCGAATGTCTCGGGCGTGGACTCCGGATCGGCAAGCGCACGGATAGTGGCCGCACGGTCCTGTATGGAGACGCCGGTCGAGCATCCTTCGAGCTTGTCGACTGTAACGGTGAAGGGGGTGCCGAGCACGGATGTGTNNGACGCGGAAGATCAAGCTCCTTGCACCGGGCGTTTGTGATTGGTGCGCAAAGCACTCCCCGGGCATTCTTGAGCATGAAATTGACATCCTCGGGAGTGATTTTCTCTGCCGCGATGATGAGGTCTCCCTCATTCTCGCGGTCCTCGTCATCGACTACGACTACAAATTTGCCGTTGCGGAAGTCCTCGAGAGCTTCCTCTATACTGTCCAGTTTAATCATGATTGCTGTGATTTGATTCAATTTTTTGTTACTCTGAATAGGCTGAAATTGACCGATCCGTAGACAAGATGGCGGAAGAATCCGGGCAACGCGCTAAAGTCATGGTTCTTCCCATGTTCCACTATTACGAGCGATCCGTCCGCCACAAGTGCCGAATCAAGAATAAGTCCCGGAATCTCGGCGAAACGCGGATGATCGTAGGGAGGATCGGCAAAGACCACGTCATATGCCTCTGCCGTCCGCTCGATAAAGCGGAACACATCGCCCCGCACCACCCGCAGCGCGGTGTAACCGAGTTTTTCCTTGACAGAACGTATGAAGACCGACTGCACGGGCGCCTGTTCGACAGCCGTCACCGATGAAGCGCCGCGCGACACGAACTCCCAGCTTATGGCGCCGGTGCCCGCAAAAAGATCGCACACCTTTTTGTCTTCGATCTCGTCATTGTTTTCCAGCACATTGAAGAGATTCTCTCTCGCGAAGTCGGTAGTCGGCCTGGCCGTTATATTTTTGGGGACATCGAAACGGCGACGTCCATATTTACCTCTGATTATCCTCATATTCAGTTTCTCAACAATAAAGATCCGGCAAGCGGCATTTCGACCTTGGCCCCGGGACCGGGCACCATTGTCAGCATGACATAGTTTATCGTCTTGCGCAACTCGCGCATAAGGTCCGTCTTAAGATCCCTCAGACCGGATAAGGAGACCTGAACCTGCGCCGGATCGAGTCCATACACATTCATTATGTTGAACAGATGATATTGCAGATCCGACGGGGCGTGCCATGGATGAGTCGCGGCCATTATAAGGTTTCTGCGGTCGAAAGCAAGAAAATCGGCCTCCCCCTCGCGGATATCGATGAAGATACGTGGTTCGTCGGCACTCCGTTCTCTGAAACGGCGCGCCATCACGGCGAGATGCGAATGAAGGCGCGCACCGGGGAACGTGCGCTGTAAAAAGGCGTTAAGTCCCGGCACAAGAGTGAAAAGAGATGTCGCGTCTTCCACAGCCTCCGACATTATGTCGCATTCTTCAGCCGTATATATCTGATTGTAGAGACGTGCGGATTCCTCCTCATCATCAGCTACCATTGCGGTCGGCACCCATATGGATTTCGGAGCGACTATGGCTATGTCGGCTGAAAAATCATCGAGAACCTGGGGATGATCATAGACGGTATTCTCTATGCGCTCGAGAAGTGTATCGTTGTGGCAGGTCCATTTCTCGTCAAAAAGGGTGACGATCTCCTGCGTGGGATTGGCATGCTTGCNNGACCCATTCCCCGGGCCGATATCACGCATATCAGCCTCCAGTCCGCGATGTCGCCGATACGCACCGCCTGATAGGTGTTGCTTTCGTTCATATCACAAAATTAGTGATTTCCTTTGTATTTTCACATACTCCGAAGCCAATAAAACGCCTCTCATAAGCAAATAAATCTCGAAAGCGGTCCAGAGCAAGGGATTCGAAAGTGTCTCCCCGATACGGGGTCCGAGAAAAACTGTCGCAAAAAATATGGCTGACGCAATCAGCGTACTGACCAATAAAGAGCCTGTTCTCGCCAACCCTATGAAGATGCCGTCGAAAATAAAAGCCGACACTGCTACGGGAGGAAGCACGACAACCCATATATGCATCTCGTCCACGGCTTGGCGCACGGATGCGACATCGGTCAGCAAAGATGTGATCGGCCCCGATNNGAGGCCACCATGTAGACCAAGAGAAACGCAAGCGCCATCCAGGCGCCCCATCCAAGCAGAGAACGGACACATAGATGAAGCATCCCCCGATCGCGTGCCCCCGCCGCGCGGCCGACAAGAGCTTCTCCGGCAAATGCGAATCCGTCCATAAAATATGAGAAGAAAAGAAAGAACTGCATTATCACCGCATTTGCGGCAAGAGTGAGTTCGCCCAGACGCGCGCCGACCGATGCCATCGTGAGGGAGACACACATGATGCATGCCGATCGGAAAAAGAGATTGCCGTTGACCGAAAAGAAAAGTTTCCAGCGCACTCTTCCTTTCGCGCCTACATTGCCGTCCGCGTTATCTTTTATTTTGATCCGGTCTCCTGTTTTGCTCCTTTCTCCGGCAAGTTCTCTTCTGACGAAGAGGAGCGCGCCTGCGAATCCGATCCATGCGGCGGTCAGAGTTCCGGCGGCGATTCCTGCAAATCCGCAATGCCACACAAACACAAGCATTAGACTCATAAGAATGTTTATGACATTGACGCCGATTGCCACGGTCATCGGGACAACCGTATTCTGGCGGCCGATGAACCAGCCGCTGACAGCCATGATGCCGAGCTGGGCCGGAGCGGCCCATATGCATATCCTGAAATAGAGCGAGGCATAGGCCGTGACCTCCGGATCGGGTCCTATCACGGCTAAAAGGAGTCTGAGAAGAGGCGTCTGAAGCAGAATCGCCGTCACCGACAGGCACGCGGCGATGGTCATGGCCTTTGAAAGGACATCGCGGCCCGCAGGCATATCTCCGGCTCCGAAAGCCTGTGCGGTCAGTCCGCTTGTACCCATGCGCAGGAATCCGCACAGCCAGTAGATGACGTTGAGCATCATCGCGCCGACACTCATGGCCCCGAGAAATATGGCACTGCCGAGATGACCGGCTATCGCCGTGTCACAAAGTCCGAGAAGCGGAACCGTGATATTGTTGACGATGGCCGGAAGAGCAAGTCTGAGTATCTCTCTGTCGACTGATTTCTGCGGTCGTGCTGTCAATTGTGCATCTCTCCCACAAGCGGGATTTCCATAAGCTGTTTGACTTCCTCGATCGAATAGTTCTGACCGAAGAGGAACATCAGTTTCGTTATCGCGGCCTCGGATGTCAGATCATGGCCCGATATCACTCCGGCGTCATAGAGCGCCGTACCGGTCTCGTAGCGGTGCGGCACGACCATGCCGTTGTCACATTGCGATATGTTGACTATGACAAGTCCGTTCTCTACCGCCTCTCTCACCGCCTTGATGAAGAAAGGATCCGTCGGCGCGTTGCCGGCGCCGTATGTCTTCAGCACCACACCTTTGAGTCCCGGGGTGCTGAACGCATGCCGGATCATCGTCTCCGTGATGCCGGGGAAAAGACTCAGATACATCACATTCGTATCCATGCCGTAATGCACCCGGAGAGGCGCCGACTCACGCGGACGCCACAGCACTTCCTCACGGAAAGTGATGCCCATGCCGATTTTTGCGAGACGGGGGAAATTACTGCTTTTGAAAGCGTTGAAATTGTCAGCGCTGTATTTTGTAGCACGGTTGCCGCGCCATAGATAATTCTCGAAAAGTATAGCCACCTCCTCGAGCATCGGAGAACCGTCCGCACGACGTGCGGCCGCGACCTGAAGAGATGTTATGAGATTTTCCTCTCCGTCCGTCCTGACCTCTCCGATCGGCAGCTGGCTGCCGGTGATGACCACCGGTTTACGGAGATTCTCAAGCATGAAACTGAGAGCGGACGCCGTATAAGCCATTGTATCTGTGCCGTGGAGCACGACAAAACCGTCATATTTCTCATAGAAACATGCTATGACATAGGCTATGTCCTGCCAGTGCGAAGGCGTCATCGCTGAGGAATCAAGCGGTATGTCAAACTGGAAACTGTCTATGTCGTAATCGAGCCGCTTTATCTTCGGCACATTGTCGATGAGATATTCAAAATCAAAAGGTTCGAGCGCACCTGTTTTCGAATTCTCTATCATGCCGATAGTGCCTCCGGTGTAGATGATAAGTATCTTGGGGCGTGCCGAGCCGCATGCACAGGGTGCCTGTTCAGTGACGGATTTGATTCTTGACTCGATATTCTCCGGTGGATAACCTTTTTCCAAAGGATAACCCTCAGGTTGCTTAGTGTCTCTCATGTCGTAGCGTGTTATGATCGCCTGCGGCCATACCTGACTGTGTCAGATGAGTCCTTTGTGCTTTGCGTGGTTAGATTCAATGTGCAAATATAGTAATTTTTCACAATCTTTCACAATTGAATGCAAAAAACATAGCCTTTATATATTAAAAAAGTGTCTCCCTGCTCGGGAGACACTCCTGTATTGCCTTAAACAGGCAATATTTTACTTATAAACGATTTTCTGATTTGATTTCGGCACTCTCTTAGAAAACTACTTTAGAGACTTTTGAACCTTTCACTACGATATAGAGGCCGCTCTCGGGATTTGCTACGCGCACACCCTGCAGATTGTAATACACGGGGGCCTCATTTTCGTCAGCCGCGATGCTTTCCACTGCTGTGTCCTTGTCACCCTTGAGAATGAAGTTTTTCAGCTCCCATGCGCGTGACTTTAAGCCGTCGGTAGCATACTCGAAACCGATTTTGATGGTCTCGCCGTCATACTCGCTGAGATCGAAAGTGTTGACAGGCCATTCTTTAGTCCAGTTTCCTTTTTCGGGAGCTGCGGGGAAATTAGCCATTGTAAGATAGTCAGTGTTGTCTCCGTTGATCACGTAGACGCGATAGTTGTCATTCTGCGCGGTGGGGAAGTCATAACCAAAAGCCTGCTCGAAGCTCAACTCTACGTTCTTATAGTCTGTCAAGTCAAACTCATACTGCATCTTAGCATTTGCAGGATGGTTGGAACCACCGTAATAAGCGTTACATATCGCGCACTTCGGAGCAGTCTCACTGTTATTTATCTTCCAGCCATTGAAATCGCTGAGTGACTCATCGTTGATCTTTACCCATCCGTCAAGATTCTCCTCAAATGTATTCTGATAGATCACACCTTCTGGAAGCTCGGGACCTACAGGTGGTTCTACAGAACCTGTCTCGTCAGAAACAACGATTGTCTTGATACGGACCTGACTGGCTGCCGCTTTCATAGTAATGGAAGTGGAACCTTCTGAAACCAATGTGTATACATTTTCGGCAAGAGAACCTGTCCAACCGGCGCTCAGTTCCATAGTATTGATATATTTCCCGCTCTCATAATCGTCATAAGTGATTATGATCTGTTTCATATTCACATCTGTGGTGATCTCTACTTGGGACCCCTTGTACACTCGCCATGCGAAGGAATTGGTAACCGGAGAAATAAGATCTGTGGTTGAATCGGCCTTCATGGTCTTTAGATTGAAAGTCTTGCCACCGGCCTGAGTCGTGCTTGCCCAGCCGTTGGCGTCTCCGGTCCATGTGCCAGGAGTTGCGATGTCAAAAACGGTGTAGCTTGTCGCGCTCATGGAGGCGGCACATGCTACAGCTGCGATTGAAAGTAAAAATTTTTTCATAGATCGATTTAATTAATTATGTTGTTGTCATTGGATATTTCCTTTTGCAAAGTTATATATAATTTTTTACAAGTAGTGTTAAAAAATTAATAAAAAAACAGACGCGTCTCTATTTTTCAGAGACGCGTCGATTGTATAAAAGTCTTAGGCGTTTAACGCCATCGTGTAATGCAAAATTTAGAAGATAACCTTACGGCTCTTGTTCCCTTTGACCTCTATGTAGAGACCATTCTCAGGATTGGCCACACGCACACCCTGCAGGTTATAGTAAACGGGAGCTACGTCGTTATCAGACTCAACAGCTGCAACGCCAGTAGAATTATTAGCTCTTACTTTNNCACGTACCTGCACATTCGGCAGTAGAAACGTATTTGAAGCCGAACTGGAACTTCTTTCCGTCATATGCACTCAAATCGACAGTAGCATTGGGATAGAATGTCCAACTGAACGATTCGGGCGCAGTGATTGCATTCTCGATTACAGTCCATTCGGAAGCCCCCTCTTCACGAGCGACGAGGAATGCATAACCTTCAAAATCGGCAACATCAATATTCTGATTATTAATCTTATAATTATTGAATGCTTCGCTAAAATAAAGTTTGATATCTNNGAGATGCTGCGATGCCTTCACAAGCTACTACTTCTCTGTTGATATATCCTGTTCCTTTGAGGCCATACTGTTTGTCTTTTGACCAAGGATATGTCTCTCCCTCTACATTTTCCAATGTGAAATCCTCTCCAAGTACTGATCTGTAAACGACAGTCGGATCAACCACTGTAAGAGTATAAGATGCCGAACCAGTTTTATAAGTATCTGTTGCTGCAATAGTTGCTGTCACTACAGTTGTTCCTTCACCTACAAGAGTAATTTCACCGGTTTCCGCATTGACTGTAGCTACATTATCATTCGAAACAGTATACGTAATCTTACCCGTGCTCTTGGCAGTAGCAACGGGATAATCGAATGCCATTCCTAAAGTAGCCTCATACGCCTCATCAGGAAAAGAGATCTCGGGATCAGAGAGTACAGGGCCGGTTGCGGTTCCGTTATATTTGATCGAATTGATTTGAAGCCAGCCGTTATTGCTATTTGTAGGCATATCAAATGTTATACGGTATATGGCGTTTGACATCGGCTCGCTGATAGAAATAGTTATATCGGATGCATTGCTGGTAAGTCCGTTGACTTTATCGGTAATATCAATCGAAGCGGAAGGCGTTGTTGCAGTAAGAGAGGAAAGCAATTCCAACTTCGCAACAGTAACCTTGTCATTTGTTTGGCTCTTATTCTTTTTGGCGTTTATAACAATTTCATTAATCTTATCTGACCAAATAGCATTATTTGTAATAGTAGCAATGGAAGCATTCTTTTTGCTACCGCAACGAACAAATGTCCATTCAGTCTCACCTGAAGTGCCTTCACCATTATTATAATTGTTAAAATTTGCGAGAGTCCATTCCTTTCCATCGCATTTAACGGTCCAGGATGTAGTGTAATTGTTGACTTTCTGTTGGTTATTATCCTTGTTGAAAGTTAACTCATAAAGCGTATCGGCACATGCAAATGATGCAGAGATAGCTACAGCTGCAATTGAAAGTAAAAGTTTTTTCATTTTATAATTAATTAGTTGTTTTGATGTTGAAAATTGTATTGCAAATATAAGGTTTAAATATCTAATCACAAAATAAAAGGTCGAATATTTTGGAAAGATAAATTACGAAATATTATGAGCGATTATCGAACACCGGAGAGCGGAATCAAAACGTCAACACGACCGTAGG
>DAAV01000143.1:0-137 GCA_001701295.1 Bacteroidales bacterium H10 | reverse complement strand
TTGGAAAGGCGCTGCTCCGAATGGGAGGTATTGGTAGCAACAGTATCGAAAGTGCAGTCTGAGGTCGGAGCAGCGTCCCTCCGGGACTGTGAACCCGGTGCTGAGCAATATGATTTTCCGGAAGCAATGTGATGTCA
>DAAV01000118.1:221-7482 GCA_001701295.1 Bacteroidales bacterium H10 | reverse complement strand
GCCGCCTGCATGAACTTCGTCAACGCTCTGGAGAAAATCCCCGGCATCATCGCCCAATATGAGGAACGAACCGCCAAACTCAAAGCCGACGTCCCGACCCTTGAAAGCATCGTGTCAAAGACATGGGGCAAGGAGGATGAACTGAAGCAACTCAAATCCGAACTTGCCGCCCTCGACCGCAAGATTACCGCAGAACTTGCACCAAAGCACGATGAAAAGAACGGCGAGGAAGTCAAACGGGATGAGCAGCCTCAACAAGTGGAAACTACTGTTCAATCTTCTGGGTCAAAGGAGATAATGGTGGCTGAACCTGTTTATATATATTCCTCACGGCGTACTTTTACAGGATTACGATAGATGGCAAAACCGACAGCTACTGAACTGAATTCAATGCTGTTGGTTTTGTCTTTTTTTGCCATAAAATCAGAAATGGGCTACAAATTCCAATACTATTTTATTTTGTTCTGAAATGGCCGGAGTTACTCCTTTATTGTAAAAATATTGCTCATAGTTGAGGCGAATATCTGCCTGCAATGATTCCTTTCCCAAACTCAATGTAACACCCCCTGTCAGCCTGTGTCTTTCGGGATCGTCTATTTTAAGATTGCCGGAGTCATCTTTCGTACCTTTGCTGTGGTCTGACATATAGTCATATCTTCCGAGGAATGATATTGCATTAAGACCTTTCTTCAACGGAAGCCGATATGCAGCAAATGCGTCAATCGCATTGACCGGCGTGAAAGAGCCATCGGAATAATGCTTACGGAGATATTCTGCCTCAATGTGCCATCTCTGGTTTTGCCAGTAGGCTCCCGCGTCGTACATCATCACGTTCACATCCCCGGCATTTGCCTTTTGGCAACTGAGTGTGATATTGAATTGCCGGGCAATCATTGTCTGTGCCTTGAACGAAAAATTATAGTTGTCGGTCCAGAAATTCTTTTGATTTGTCAGTCCCGAACCGTTGAATATGCCGCCTTCAAGAGTAACCGGCATACGGTCATTGAATTTCCACGACACTGATGCTCCAACATCACGCACATTACCGACCTGTTTGGCAATGAAAGAACGGTTGGCGAAATACTGGAGATGTGGAGAGCGATGGGCATCAAAGGTAAACGGCACTCTCATCTGTCCGAATGTGAATTTTAACGCATCCTTTGGTTGCAGACGTATGTAAGCGTCAAGCATCTTGATGGATCCCTCGTCCGAAAGGTCTATCTCGGCCTTGTATCTCACGATGGGAATCACCTTGCCTTCCACGCTCAGGCGCGCATTGCGTATCTCGAAGCGTCCCTTGTCTATCTGAGGCTCATACTCATATTTGGCACGGACTGTTCCGTGTATTTCCGGGATGAATGGATTTTTATCCTGAGCCACGGCAGACAATGCAAATACGGACAATGCCGTCATAATTAAAATCTGTCTCATGCTGTCATTAGTTTATTGCCGGTTTCAGTGTTTCTGATCGCCTGTGAAAAAGAGCTGACAAAGGAATGAAGATAATACAGGAGCATGAGATATGAATATGCGGGTGCCCCCTCATCAAAATCTTCATGCGTCATTCCTTTGGAATGTACGGCGATGCTGTGTTCGATAAAATCTTTCTCCAAGCCTGTATCTCTGTTAATTTTCACTGTATCAGCATCTGCATCGAGTATGCTGTCAGTTAATTGGGACAGCCGCGCAATCCCTCCGCGAATTGTCTCAATCTCACATCTATATGTAATCGGAATATAGCTGTCAGGTGAAGTGATAAGATGACGTGTAGTTTCGGCAATCTTGTCGGTAGCCTCAAGCATATATTCGCAATACAGAGCAGTCTTGCCAATCGAGCTGTCAGCGTCTGCCGAACAATCCCGGACTTTCCCGGTGATTAAGTCAAGGTTTCTTGACCCGATTCTATGGTTCTTACAAACCGCTATACTGTCATTGCTTGAAAGACATTCCAACGCTTTGTCAATAATCGGACCGCATGACTGCATCGTCATAATCAGACACGACTTTCCAACATGCCGACCGGCGACAGAATAACCCGTTTCCTTGCTTTTGCGTCTGCGGATATGCCGTTGCGACATAAAGAAGGTTGCCGCCAGAGTTATTATCGAGATAACTGTTACGAACATAACTTATAGAATTTCTTTGATGCAAAGTAACTGCATCTATATTTCACCATTATATCGGAAATATTATATAAATATTAAATTTATCAGGCTCTTACAATATTAAAAAAGATGGGAGAACAACTCACCCCATCTCACACATATAAAAACAATCTTTTTTACCTTGGACTTTATGCTGTAGGCACAGTAATTCTGGCAGGGCGGCTACGGAACTCCGAGTCGCGCAGTTTGGCAAACGCACGGAGGTATTTTCTTATTGACGATACCATTTCCTGTGTTTCCTGAAGCATATTCACATAGACATACAGCACAGCCATTGCCGATGTGTCTCCGTCGCGGAGTTGGTCATGAGCACGGTGATATGTGTCGGAAACTGTATCCTTTATCTCGTCGCAGTGTCGGCGAAGGGTACTTATTGTCTCCGTGTCCCTGCTTCTCATCAATTCAAGGGTATCACTGAAAAGGGTGCTGATTTGCGTTCTTATCAACTCGTATTCGGTAGTATAGCGGGGCGGCAACGGAAGAAAATTATTGTCGATATGCTCCTTGCAGACCTCGTTGATACGTCGTAGATTATACAGTACGCCCATACAGCAGTTGTTGCTCAGGTAAAACCACGGGCTTTTTTCTATCGCCATCTCGCGGGTCAGATGACGGAGGCATAAGGTTTCTTTTCTGCGCGCATTTTTAAGCGTTGTCTTCTGGCGTGCAAGACTTGTCTCCGTCTTGCCGAGAACACCGGAATTCTCAGAGATGAAAGCGGATGTGATGTCACGGTATTTTTCCTCGGCATAAGTCATGAACTTTTCCTGCTGTTCGGTTATATACATCATCAGCAACGGCCATGTCTGGGTTTTATCCTGAGTGGATATGATGGTCTGGAACAAGGCGTCGCCATTATCTTCCTCAGACTTTTTTCTAAACCGGCGGTTGCTGTGGATGATTATGAATATGGTCAGAGCCGCCAGCAGCAGCATTACCCACTGGCCGCCATAGTGCATTGCGGCAACGATAATTCCTGCTCCGATGAACGCAGTCCCGGCGGTAAGGAACCACCCGCCGATTACGGAAATCACGCCGGTGATGCGGAACACGGCACTTTCACGCCCCCAGGCTCTGTCGGCGAGAGAAGTACCCATAGCGACCATAAATGTTACGAAAGTGGTTGACAGGGGTAGTTTCAGTGAGGTACCAAGAGCGATAAGTGCTCCGGCGAGCACCAGATTCACAGATCCCCGTATAAGGTCGAATGCAGCTCCCTGATCCATAATTGTCTCATCGACATTAAAACGGCGGTTAAACCAACGCCTTACTTTCACAGGTGTGACACGATGTACCCAAGAGAGGAATGATAATGTCCATCTTACCAACCGTCGGGCGATACGTGATGATCCAAACATCTCATCGCCATCCTGCTGGCTTCCGAGGCCGATTTCAGTCTTGGTGACCTTCCTTGCCTTTTTCGATGTGGCAAGCGATACCACCATAATAACGCCTGCACCTATCAGGAAATATATCGGAGTATTCGCAGGCTCGTTGAGAGAACCCATGAGGAATCCTCTGGCGTCACCACCTCCGTTGGAAATGAAGTCCTGATATGAAGCCAGACCACTCAAAGGAACACCTATAAAGTTTACAAGGTCATTTCCGGCAAATGCCACAGCCAATGAAAAAGTACCCATCAGCACTATCACTTTCAGCACATTAACCTTGCAGATATGAAGCAGTTGCATCAGCACAGTGAAAACCGCGAAACAAGACAGTATGATTATTGCCGTATTGCTTTTTATCCATGCCTTAAACTCAGGGGTCATGAAAGTCAGGTCTTTTGCCCCCTTGATCAAAAGGAAGTAAACAATAGCAGTGGCGCAGATGCCTCCGAATATCCCTATCTTCCATTTCAGATTGCTCCGGTAATTGAAGGAGAATATCATGCGGGATATAAACTGCACCACTGTTCCGAAGAAAAAGGCTATCGCCACCGACAGGAATATCCCGAGAATCACCGACAAGGCTTTCTCCGTGTTAAGCAGGTCATCAAAACCGAGACCGATGCCTCCCGCCATCTTGATCAATGCCACGACAAATGTCGCGCCTAAAAGCTCGAAAACCATCGACACTGTTGTCGAGGTCGGCATACCTAGGGAGTTGAAAATGTCAAGGAGAATGATGTCAGTTACCATTACCGCCATGAATATGCAGATAAGGTCGTAGAACGAAAAATGCTCGGGACGGAAAATTCCGTGCCGGGCAATCTCCATCATTCCGTTGCTCATAGCCGCTCCGATAAACACTCCGATTGATGCGACAATAAGAACCCTCTTGAAAGATGCCGCCTTGGACCCGATTGCCGAGTTGAGAAAATTGACGGCATCATTACTCACGCCTACCGACAGATCGAACACCGCCAGCAGGAATAGAAAAATTACTACGCAAAGAAACAGTATTTCCATTGTTTTCTTAATTACTTATTCTACCGCAAAGTAACCAAGAAAACATTTCATGATTATTTCAAAATTTTTAATTGTTTATTAAAACCGCGGACTGTCAGCGGATTCATTTGCGGTCAAACCGTATGTAACTCTGTTCTATGGGTTTGTATGAAGGATCATCCCACAGGGGACTTGAAATCATCAGATCCGCGCTGATTCTGTTACAGGCAATCGGCACGTTGTGGAGACGGCATTGACGCAAAAGCATCTGGATGTCTGCTTCGTGAGGCTGCGCATTGAGGTCGTCTATCAGGAAAACGGCGAGATCAATCTCGTTTCGTACCACCATAGCCGCTATTTCAGCATCCCCTCCCATCGGTCCGGAGTTCATACATTCGACTTGGGCTTCAATTCCCGCTTCTGAAAAAGCATTCTTTATAAGGCCGCCTGTCGTGCCGGTACAGACCAGCTCATGTTGTGAAAGATATTGGGCATTAAACTTTACCCAATCGACCATATCGGCCTTGCGTTGGTCGTGAGCGACAAGTGCGATTTTTAGTTTTGTCTTCATTTTGAGTTTCTTGAAAATGTTATTTTGAACAATAATCCGCCCGAGCATTGATTTTCGGCAGTAATATCGCCTCCATGCAGAGTAACGGCGTTTTTCACTATCGACAGACCGAGACCGGTTCCTCCTGCGGCTCGTGACCGTCCCTTGTCAATCCGATAGAACCTTTCAAACAGCCTCGGCAAATGCTCGGACGGCACACCGCATCCGTTATCAGACAATGCGATCACTATTTTGTCATTGCCGATGCTGATTGATTCTATTTTTATCTTTGTACCTCCACTATAAACAATGGCGTTGTCGATAAGGTTGTTGAAAACAGCCTCAAGCAAAGACTGATTCCCGGACATGACGATATTGCGGGAAATATAATTCTCGATCGTAATACCTTTTGTCGCGGCAATTATCTGTCTGTCCTCAACCACATCATTAATTATGTCAGTGAGATTAACCTGTTCCTTTAAGATAGAGGCACTTCCGTCATCCATGCGGGTCAGGAGTGAGACATCGGTCAATAGCCTCTGGAGCCTTTCTGTGTTCGTAAGACAGCGTTGCAGGAACAAAGTCTGCTTTTCTTCGCTCATATTCCTATGTGCCAGCATAGTTTCAACGCTGACCTTGATTGACGCGACAGGAGTTTTCAGTTCGTGGTTGATGTTGTTTGTCAACTGTTTCTTTATGCGCTCCTTTTCAAGCTGCTCATGAAGGGCGGCACGATGCTCGCTGTCCCTGTCGGCTACAGCCTGCTGCAACCGGGCATAAAGACGGACAATATGGTTTGAAATCTCGCCAAGCTCGTCATGTGGGAAAGGTTCTGTATCGGAAATCCGGGCTCCGTTTTCCGCGTTCTCCGCAAATTTGTTAAGCCTGCTTATGTGTAGGCCGACCCTTCGGGTTGCAAAGTACCCCAACACACACATGACTAATGTTATGGTTCCCATTATCCACAAAAAGCCGTAATCGGGCCGCAATAAACTGCTGAACGATACGGAATACGGTACTGCGGTACGGACAATATTGCCGTAATCCCCTTTCCTTGCCGAGTAAAAATAATAGTTGCCCGTACTCTCGCTGTGCCGTCTTACGGCATAGCCGGAGCCATTCAGCATTGCATCCCGGATTTCCTGACGGTCAAGGTGATTTGTTTTCGGCAACGAGTCAAGAGTATTGTCGTATATTATGTGTCCCTTGTCGGAAATTACGCTTACACGAATATCGTTGAACGGTTTGAACTCGTCAAGTTTTATATCCGGGACATCATGCCCTTCGCTCAGTTCTGTAAGAATATATGTGTTGATGAGCTGGAGCTGCTTGTCAATCTCTTCCGCTTTGAATTCCTTTTCCCTATGATATTGAAAAATTACAAAGCACCCGACCATCAGCAGGGAATATCCGAGAAGCCATACGAACAGACGCTGCGGATAGGAGAGTTTATTCAATGAACCCATAGCCGTATCCTGAGCGCGTTACAATATTCTTGCCGTATATGCCGACTTTCTGCCGGATACGGGTTATATTTACGTCTACCACCCTGTCAAGCACCACAACCTCGTCAGGCCATATCTCATTCAAAAGGTCTGTCCGGGTGAAAACCTGCCCTCGGTTGGACATCAGCTTCAGCAGAATCTCAAATTCCTTTTTGGGCATTTTCACCTCTGTTCCGTCAACCATACAGGTTCTGTTTTTGGCAGACAAGACGAGACCTTTGTATGAAACAAGGTCAGAATCAGTTTTGGAGGGTGTGACAGAAGCCGCTGTCCGGCGAAGTACAGTCCTGACGCGTGCAAGAACGGCTTTCAGTGAATATGGCTTCATTATATAATCGTCAGCACCAAGATCAAGACCGTTTATCATGTCTTCTTCAGTGTCTTTTGCCGTACAGAATATTATGGGAACAGCAGCGGTGACGGGATTTGATTTCATTATGCGGGCAAGCTGAGTCCCCGAGATCTCACCCATCATAATATCAAGCAGAATCAGGTCATAGCCGCCGAGATCGCGTGTCAGCGCTTCTTCGGCACTGTATGCGGTGTCTACGTCATATCCCTCCTGATCGAGGTTGAATGCGAGTGTTTCGCATAGCGTTTCCTCGTCATCCACAATGAGAATCCTTATATTGTCTTTCATGTTGCAAAAAT
>DAAV01000118.1:0-216 GCA_001701295.1 Bacteroidales bacterium H10 | reverse complement strand
CAAAAGTTTAATAAAACTTTAACAACTCTATTCCCTTTAACAAAAGCATAACAATTACGATATGACCATGAAATAAATACGAGCGACTTTTGCGGCGTGAAACAAAAGCAATATAGGATGAACAGATTTCCAGAACTCGTTAAAAAATTATCTTTTATCACTCTGCTATCGACAAGCAGTCTTGTAGCGGAGGCAACGGTGGTCAAAGGCACAGTG
>DAAV01000071.1:4415-15383 GCA_001701295.1 Bacteroidales bacterium H10 | reverse complement strand
CACGCTTCCGGTCTCTGTGGCGGGAGTGCTCACAGCCGGAGGTTGCGCGGCATATTATCACAGTTTCCGACCGCTTCCTTTTCTGATATGTCTGCTGTTCGCCATCGGCGCACAGATCATATCAAATTTCGCAAACGAATATTTCGATTATAAAAACGGTCTTGACCGCAAGGGGCGCGAAGGGTTCAGACGCGGCGTGACCGAGGGAGACATCAGTCCCCGCGCCATGCGCAACGCGACATTCGCTCTTCTGGCGGCTGTCTGTCTGGCAGGATGCACGCTTGTCATATGGGGCGGATGGTGGCTGATATTTGTGGGCCTGGCCGTAGCGCTGTTCGCGTTGGGGTACTCGACGGGGCCCTATCCGCTGTCACATCACGGCCTGGGGGAGATAGCCGTGATCATATTCTTCGGCATTGTTCCCGTAGTGATGTCAACTTACGTGCAGACCGGATCATGGGACATGATGCCGGTGACAGGCTGGCTCTCTCTGGCGATAGGCTTCATGGGCGCCAACGTGCTTGTCGTGAACAATTACCGCGACATGGACGATGACCGCGCATCGGGCAAAAGGACCCTCGCCGTGCGCTGGGGGCGCACCGCCATGGAGCGTCTGTATCTCGCAAACGGGATCATCGCCGCGCTGCTAATAGAGGCGGCGACGGCTCTCCGTGTCAACCCATTATGGCAACTCGGAATTCTCGCATATATTAATCTGCACTATCTGACATGGGTCAGACTTGTGAATTCGAACGGCGCCGCGCTGAATCCGATACTCGGACGCACGGCAATGCTTATGTGCGCCGTCTCCATATGGCTGCTGATAGAGCTGAGCTGCAGTTAAATAATTTGATAATGGCAGAACGACAATACAACAAACGACCGACTTTCCAGCCGATAAAAGAGGATCCGACAGGAAAATTGCCTCCTCACGACACGGATCTCGAAGAAGTGGTGCTCGGCGCACTCATGCTTGAGAAAGACGCCTACATGAATGTGGCGGACTTTCTGACGCCCGACGCGTTCTATGACCCGCGCAACGCCAAGATCTACGATGCGATCAGCACTCTCGGTTTCAATCAGCGTCCCATAGACATGATGACAGTCACCGAGCAGCTGCGTGCCAACGGCACACTCGAGGAAGTGGGAGGTGCGGTCCATATCACCGAACTCACAGCCAGGGTGTACTCGGCCGCCAATGTGGAATATCATGCCAAGATCGTGTCGCAGAAGTTCCTTGCACGACGACTGATCAGTTTCGCGTCAAAGATAGAGACCGACGCTTTCGACGAGAGCAACGATGTGGACGATCTGCTGCAACAGGCGGAAGGACAGCTGTTCGAGATCTCGCAGACGCATCTCAAACGAGAGGTGACACAGATCGACCCCGTACTGAATCTCGCCCTTGAGCAGATACAGACAGCGGCAAACGCCGAGACCGGTCTTTCCGGTCTCAAGACAGGATATGACGAGCTAGACCGCATGACGTCGGGATGGCAGAATTCCGACCTTATCATCATAGCCGCACGTCCCGCCATGGGAAAGACAGCATTCGTACTGTCGATGGCCAAGAACATGGCGATAGACTACGGCACTCCCGTGGCGATCTTCACACTTGAGATGGCCAACGTGCAGCTCGTGAAGCGTCTCATAAGCAACGTCGCCAATCTCGAAGGTGAGAAGATAAAGAGCGGCCAGCTCTCTCCCGAGGAATGGGACAGACTCAACAGCCGTATAGCCGGAGTATATTCGGCCCCCATGTATCTGGACGAGACTCCCGGCCTGTCGATAACTGAACTGCGCACGAAGGCACGGCGTCTTGTCAGAGAACATGGCGTGAAACTGATAATGATCGACTACTTGCAGCTCATGAACGCCACGGGCATGAAACTCGGCAGCCGCGAGCAGGAGGTATCGACAATATCGCGTTCGCTGAAGGCTCTGGCCAAAGAGCTTAATATACCGATCATCGCCCTGTCGCAGCTCAACCGAAGCACAGAGACCCGCGAGGACAAACGGCCTGTGCTGTCCGACCTGCGTGAATCGGGAGCCATCGAGCAAGATGCCGACATCGTATGTTTCATACACCGTCCGGAATATTATACCAAAAGTTCGGAAGATGCCAACGGAAACGATATCCGCGGCATGGCGGAATTGATCGTCGCCAAGCACCGAAGCGGCGCGGTAGGCGATGTCAAACTGCGGTTCGTGAACCGCTATGCGCGTTTCGAGAACTGGGACGAGAACGCCAACATCGTAAACGAGGCATTCGGGGCTTCGGGATCCGGCATGGAGATACGCCGCGAGGACTCGCGCATGAATTCCGAAAGCGGTGCTGCCGGAGGATTTCATTTCGCAAGCGCGCCCGACACTCATCCCGACATCATGCCGGGACCGGGCGAAGATCCCGTACCCTTCTGAAAATACATTTCCTATCCGGAATACTTTTACCGTAAAGTCATAAAGATCGANNTCGATCTTTATGACTTTACGGTCCACGCCGTAACCGAAAAAATAACCGATACCGTCGCCCGTTATGTTGGAGCGTAACGTGTAGGAAGATGAAATCAACGGAGAATGCCCCAGCGACATGGCATTCTGGAAATCCATCCAGAAATCATAGGCGGAAGGTGTGAGACGGCAAAGATGCACCTCGACCGTCTCCCCCACCCTGAAGGCGGAATAGTACGGCACCGTATCCGGTTTGAATTTAGGCCGCAGCACTTCAAGACTGACAGCATCTTTCCCGGGAGGGATACGCGCCACTCCGAGATATGACGGCGCGGGTCTCTTGCCTGAAGCCTCCGTACGGAGGAACGTCATCAGACAGTCATAAGAATCGGACAAAGCCGAGGTCTGCAGTGTGAGTTTACGGTACTGACTGTCGGAAGGGTCATCCGAAAGCGTGAGGCCGAGAATGGATGGAGGATCCAGTATCTCCGTCTCAGCATATGCCTCCAATCCGTCATAATAAACGGCAAGACGATAACTTCTGCCGGCTTCTCCGCGGACCTCATGGCTGGTATAGATGTACGGCGGGAAATATTCAGGATCGTACATTCCGATAAGCTGCCATTGGCGGCCACCCTCCTGCAGGATAACTTTCGCGGGCCTTGCCACAGCATCCTCAACCGAATAATCCTCACCGGGCCGATATGGAAGAGTCAGCATTACGACCGGAGCGGCGCCGGATTCTATCCAGCCTTCGACGACAAGCCTTCTTTGCGGCATTTCCGATTCGACACAGGAACAGAATATAAGGGAAAACAAAATTATGACAATCCGTGAAAAACGACAGATGAACGTTCTGACCATGACGAGAGTTTTAATTTATTTTCAGATGTACAGCATCGGGAAAGTCAGCGATACTCTATCACATAGCTCAAAGAGGGAAGAAACCGGAAAAGAGATCCGGACGTCTTGCGGTAAATTTCATTACGGACAGAACTGTAGCCATAAGTGACAAATTCGGCATTCAGATGTCCGTAGGCGTTAAGAAGAGAAAAATTGAGGCTGTGCCTGAGCGGGATTCTTCCACCCGTCTCGAAAGAATATGTGGTGGAAAGGTCGAGTCGGTGATAATCGGGCAGACGCACCGAATTCCGGACTCCATAGGTCATGACGACGTTGCCGCCGAGCAGATATGCCTCGACGACCGGAGTGTAAGGACGCCCGGCGGAATAATTGAAAGTCGCGCCAAACTCCCAGTGATCATCAAGTTTCCACGCCACAAAGCATTTAAGCGAGCTGAGCACTTCATTGGACGACGGAAGCCACCTGCCGGGGAAATCGGGATATCTCCGGCGCGCTATGCCGAAAGAATATGCCAGCCAACCGGTCAATGGGCCGCGGACTCGTCCGAACGATATATCGGCCCCGGTATTGAAGCCATTTACAGGTGTGATCTTATCGACAGGATCGAAATCTCCGGCAAGCATGTCAAATACCGATCCGGAATAGAAAGCTTCATTCCGGACCATCGCTCCGTACAGATTACATCCTATCTCCCAGTCCCCCTCCCCGAAGGGCATATTCCATTCCACATTACCCGTCAATACCGATGACTCATGGACCCTGCGGCCCGAACCGATCCAGAAATTAGAGGCAAGGCCGATCTCGGACAGTCCCACCTGATGCATGAACTGCGGTCGATACGCGAGGCCGACTCTGAAATCGCCATATTCAGTGGTAAACAGAGACGAGACGGAGGGAGAAGGGAAAAAGACGTGCTGACCTTGCGATGAATAAAGATAAAAAGCCAATTCGCTTTTGAGAGAGACGGACTCCGAGATATCATGCACCGAGGAGGCATAGACTTTCGATTCGATAGAATTTACGCGGCTCGCGTCGGGAGAGTTTATACCGGCCCAGTCCGAGGTCACCGACGGAATTGAGAAACGTGTCCCGCCAGCTATAAGACCCGCCGACAATCTGTCACGGCCGGACAATGTGAAGTCAAACTGACCGCGGAAACCACACTGAGACACTCCTGATTGCGATCTTGCGTCGGAAACTCCCAATGAAAGGTGCAACTCCGTGTCGAGAGCCGAATACCATAGACCGAAAGACGATTTCCAGGAATCAGACTCATGATTCCAGCGCAAGGAGGCGACTGAATTTGCCCAATGGAGTCCAAGGTCATTCTCTACGGCGCCATGGGAATATCTTAACCGGTCGCGGTTGCCGTGAATACTCAGAACAATTTCGTCGGCGGCACACGGCGTGAAGAGCAGGGAAGCATTAAGATCCCCGAGAGAATAACTGTAAGAATTCTCCTCATCTTTCAGAAGCGGGCCGTAAAGGAGATCAAGATATGAAACCCGTCCCGCCAAAGAGAGCGACAGGCGGCGGTCAAGCGCAACACGCATGGAGACGCCCGAAGCAATCATTCCCAAAGAAAGAGATCCTGCGGGCCGATCGGGATGACGAAGCGGAGATGACGCGGAGAGCGACGAACCCAGACGCGCGGAAGAGGCATTTGCCGGAAAGAATCGTCTGAAGACGACTTTTTCGAAATACGAGGGATTGATCATGGAAAAAATACCGCCGAAATGATATGGGAAAAAGAGAGGAGCCGAGTCAATTTCCACAAGGCTCTGACTGTAGGAAGCGCCTTCGACAGAAAAACCTGACGCATAGTCATCGGAGACGTGCACTCCGGGAAGCATCTGTATCTGTTTTACGGGATCGGCCTCTCCCAATGTGCGGCCATAACGGCTCAACGCGCGTACATCAAGTGTCTGATCTCCCCATTCATTACGGGTTACGATTTTCCGTCCCGGTGCCGTGACCTCCAGTTCCTCAAGCTGACGCGACAAGGAGTCCGGCTGTCCGGCTGCGACTGACAGACATGTATACGGAATCAAGGAGAACAGGACAAATCCTGTTCTCCTTGAAAAAAACTGAAACTTATCAAGGCCCTTACCGCAACACATCAACGCAGTGAGCGAATAAAATTAGAGTATCTGTTTATGAGATTTTCAAACTGATCGGTCACGATATTGAAATTATAATCGACTGATTCTATAAGTTCGGTCGAACCGTCATAGGCATATCTGACAGCGGCTCCGGGGTAAATCTCCCAATAGGAATAATCGTTGTATACGACAGGCACCCAACATAGATTCGCCTGCACGGCACTGCTTCCGGCAAATTTCACTTCTACGCCGAGGTTACGGTTGATCGTCTCACACGCCTTGCGGACTTCTTTTTCCGCCATATCCTGCGACACTCCCGAATATGAATCATACCAACAGTCGAGACCGTCGGCCACAGTACTGAAATCCGAGCATTGAGCCGAAAGATACACGCGATCGAGTGTATTGACCGACATTGTCGCCTCACGCAATTTTTCGGTTATATCGTCATCCTCGCCCCAGCTGTCGATGTCACAGAGACCGGATCCTGACAGCAGCGTCTCTGTGGCGACGACTGTCGAACCCGAGACAGAAATACGTCCCGTTTCGGAAATTCTCGAATTGTTGCCGTCTATATTGACTGAAGCCACTATATTGGCAGCCTNNCCACAATATCAAGGCTAACCTTGCCCCTGTCTATATCGGCATTCGATTTCACCGTCACCGACGCCAAAACACGTGAGCCCCACTTCACGGTGGTAGTAAGCGTACCGGGCACAAGTACCGTCTCGTCCGCATCCAGTATCCAGTCGGAGCCGGAAGGAGAAGCACAAATCTCGACAGTCTGGCCATTGACAGGCGCACGGAAAATCACCGATTTTGAATCTCCTGTGCGTACCCATTCCTCCCGACGCGAATCCGGTTCATAAATACCTGCATAGTCGGTGATAGAATAATCATATGACGCACGCGTCAGGCCGAAAGGATTTTTGCGTCGGATCGAATGATTCAAAGCTCCGATGACTCTGGCCGGGGAATAATAAGGATCATCATAAAACTCATCAGGCATCTCATAGTCTCCATATGTCTCAATAAAGATTTTTGATATCTGAAGGATATCACGCTGATCCTCGGGATTGAAACGACCCAGTGCATCCACGGCCGTATCTTTTATATAATTGAAAGCTGCTGTGGGAGTCATTACCGTCTGGCTGTCCGGATTGTCCGGATCATCCGGATTGACAGGGTTGACCGGAATATCCGGTTCGGGATCATCCTTGTCATTTTTGTCACATGAAGTAAGCGGCAATATCGCCAGCATCACACAAAAAATGGAATTGAATATTTTCAGTTTCATATGATAAGCAATTCTTTTTAATTAAGGCATCATCAAAATAAAAAAAATCCTTTCACCCATTCGGGGGAGCAGGGATTTCTCATAGATACATGCATGACGCATATGAAATTCAGAAGAGATTATTTCTTCTTGAAGATCATGATATAATCGTCTGACGTATTAATAGTGAGCGTACCGCCGGCTACAGTGCACAGATTGCTCCACTGCGCGTAATTTCCTACAAAAGGCTCGATCATTCCTCTGTCACCTGATTTATAGACAATCGTGAGGCGCACAGCACCGGAAGATGTCACAGTCGCAGTCCAATCGAATTCCATTTCCAATGATAAAGCGGCACGGGTATTGTAAACCTCACGGATGACACCGCTGTTGTCCTTATTGAAAACAATAGTCGTAACGTCGACATCGCTTTCATCGTCATCATCGACATACTCATTCACCCATGTTCCATAAAGTGATGATTCCAGAGAAGGCTCACCGTCTTTGTCATCCGAGCAAGAAGCCAGAGGTGTCACTAAAAACACAGCCATACATAAGATGGCAAACAGTTTGTAAAATTTCATCATTTTGATTTAATAAAGTTGATTATTGTTTTATCAATGCAAAATTACGCATAATCGCCATATAACCGGATATGTATCCATATTCGATTAAGAGACACAAGTGTAACCATTTGTAAGACATTTCGACCAAGTAATACCTAATTCCCCGAATTTATACTGTCGGAGATATCTTTGAAGAAATCATGGCCGAGAACGCTGCATATTTTCTGGAGAAGCTGCACATCTATATTTTCCTTTTCAAAAATTCTATATACATGAGGTCTTGTACAGCAAATCTGACGCGCGAACCAGGCTACCGAACGTTCCTGACGTCTGATCTCGTCTCTAATGGCATGGCCGATGTGGATCTTCATCTCAGTGATATATAAATCCATTCGTCCCTATGGATATATGTAAAAAATAAGAAAGCGTGGAACGACATTGTTTATTGTTACTCAGGTATCGCCAAACACCTTCTCAGATAAACAGTCCACTCCCACGCCTTACCGTATACCGGCTCCCTTGTCGGGGAGTGGATAAACGACAAGCATGAACGTTGTGAAGACCTTATCCCTGAGAATGAATTATTGGCGATTTCAAGTAACAGGATAAAGCTAACGCTTCGATTATAAATCAGACAAGCACTATTGCAGTGTCCGGCACACGGAAGGCAAATTCCGATGCGATGCAAATTTACAAAAAAATGAGAGAGTAAACAAACATATAATGCCTGCATCGCCGTCAATCTGTCTTCATGTTAACATCAGGCTACCATCTACAGTAAATTTAAACATTCTATAAGAATAGAGAACTTTTTTTAGTAAAGGGATGTTATATGGATAAACAAGTGAAAAGCACACTTAAAAGATAAGGTTATGGATACAAAGGATACAAGAAACGAGATCCGTAAAGAACACGGACTTGCAAACGAAGAGGCCCAAAAATTACGGGCTGAAGGAAAAATCAGAAAAAACAACGGCACCAGAAGAGTCAACCGTCTCTGGTTATGGCTTGGAGTGCTGATCCTGATATTCATTCTGCTCTGGTGGCTATATTCTATCGGAACATTCGAGGCTCTTACAGGCGTGACCAACGGTTAAAAACTGATAAAAAGTTCTGTTCGGTCGAACATCTTTTTCTCTGCAATTGTTCTATGGACAGATAATTAAAGATTACTAAGGTTTCTAAATGCTGGAATAAATAAAAATCCTACCGGCCGTTCACGGTCCTTATAAAGGGCCAGAATTTCAAAACAGATGACCGGGAAATGACCTCAGGCGAAAGTCTGAGGTTTTTTCATATAATGGAAGATGAGTCGCGATAGGAATAAAAGCCGTCGGTGGTCACTATGAGATGATCGATGAAATTTATATCGAGCGTACGGCATGCTTCTTTAAAACGCCGGGTTATATCATCGTCCTGAGCGGAAGGTCTGAGAGTGCCCGATGGATGATTGTGACACAACGCCACACCTTCGGCATGCGCCATGAGGGCATTCTTTATGATTTTCTTGATATCAAAAACCGTAGAGGTCGATCCGCCCTGACTTATACGCAATTTCCCGATGACTCTGTTAGCGCGGTCCAGAAACAACGCCCACATCTCCTCATAGGCAAGATTGGCTATTTCCGGCTTCATTATATCATATATCGTCTGAGGATTTTTGATCTGTACACGGTGGCCTATGTGTTCGCGGCCATAACGCCTGACAATCTCCATCACCGCTTCGATCTGCATGGCCTTCAGTTCGCCGATGCCGTTTATCTCCATGATCTGACTGCGGCTGCGCCGCTCAAGGTTCAGAAACAGATTCTCATTCATTTTCATAAGATCACGACAGAGATCTGTAATCGGATATCCGCGCGTGCCGGTACGGAGAATGATGGCAAAAAGATCGGCATTACTGAGAGACGATATGCCGAAACGACGCGCCCGCTCGCGAGGCTGGTCATCCGCAGGAAGATCCTTGACGGTCACCGACGGGAGCTGTCGTGACGGGATGTCGGTTTCCGTGTAATCGGGAGCCCTGTCGAAACATTCGGATGCCGGCGATTCCATATCATCAGAGTTTTTCGTTTTTTCCCTTGCGGATCTCTATCTCCTCGTTGATATCACGGCCCTTGCGAAGCAGAATCTTATTGAAATACGCTTTTATGAAGCCGGTACCATACCCGAGCAGCTGCACCATTGAAGCAAGCACGGCGAGAAAAGATATCTTGAGATTGCGTTCGGCGATCAGCGCACCTATCCACAAAGCCACCACATACAGCAGAAGAGGGATCAGAAGCCATCTGCAAAAGAAAGCCCCCGCTATCAGCGCTACAGCACCGACGGTAAACAGGGCAGGCAACCAATGCACGAGCTTCATCGAGCCGGGATAGAGCAGTTCAAGCGTGATACGCGACATGCCGAAGACATGGACCTGCTTCCAGAATTTACGCAGGTTGCCGCGACGCTTGTGATATACATATGCGTCCGGGAACAGAGTGATGCCGAACCCGGCGAGTCTTATGCGCGTCGACATGTCAATGTCTTCGCTGAACATTTCCCTGAAGCCGCCCACACGGTCATAGACCTCACGCGAGAATCCCATATTGAACGTACGGGGAGTGAATTTTTCCATCGACACCTTGCCTCCTCTTATTCCTCCTGTGGTAAGAAAAGATGTCATGGCATAGTTTATGGCTTTCTGGGTTGAAGTGAATGAATCGTGGGCCGCATCCGGGCCTCCGAAACAGTCCACCGGATTTCTGACGAGGCTTTTCCGCAAAGCCCCGATATAGCCGGGGGGTAAAATACAGTCAGAGTCGACGAAGATAAAGAAATCTCCGTCGGCTCTGTCCATACCGTAATTGCGGGCGATACTCCGCCCTTCATTTGATTTTCTGAAATATTTCAGTCTTATCGAATCATGCCCTCTGACCTTGAGCGAACCATCGGACATTGCCTCCGCATCCAGACAAGGCACGGTCGAGCCGTCTTCGACAATGACTGTCTCGAATCCGGAATCAGTCTGAACCTCAAGGCTCGCAAGCAGATCGGCGATCTCATCGGGGCGGTTATATACCGGCACGATTATCGAGAAGAGCATTTCTTCCGGATTCTTCATAGCATTCTTCCTTATGCCTTCACGCGGCCCACATAGCTGCCGTCGCGCGTATCGACCTCGATAAGTTCACCCTCGTTGATGAAGAGAGGCACCTTGACGGTTGCGCCGGTCTCGACTGTAGCGGGCTTGAGTGTGTTGGTAGCGGTGTCGCCCTTGAGACCCGGCTCGGTATAAGTGATCTTAAGAACCGTCTTCATAGGCATTTCGGCATAGAGGACAGTATTGGAAGATGCATCTGAAACAACCTCTACAGTGTCACCCTCTTTCATATATGCGGCTCCTGTCACGAGCTCCTTGCTGATAGGAATCTGCTCGAAAGTCTCGTTGTTCATGAAGATATCGTCCTCGCCGTCAGCATAGAGATACTGATAGGGACGACGCTCCACACGCACATCCTCAAGTTTCTCACCGATATTGAAACGGCGCTCTATCACGCGGCCGTCAACAACATCCTTGAGTTTTGTACGCATGAAAGTATTTCCCTTACCGGGCTTCACGTGAAGGAACTCCACGCAGAAATAGAGACGGCCGTCGAGGCGAATGCAAGTGCCGTTCTTGATGTCTTGAGCGTTCATCATTGCTGTAAAAGTCTTTATATTATTA
>DAAV01000071.1:4068-4406 GCA_001701295.1 Bacteroidales bacterium H10 | reverse complement strand
ACCATAAAAACAGTCTTTGACCTTACAAATTACAAATTTACAAAAAATTCCTCAACTTTCGATATTCCATTCATTTTTCAGCTAAAATTTATCGGCAAATTTGGGTGAATGAAATTTTTTAGTTAATTTTGCATCTGAATGCAAAAAAGCGTCCATGCGCGAAGCATTCTGAATTTGCAACTTTAAATATTCAATACAAAATGAAAAGGACTTTTCAACCCTCAAGACGCAGAAGAATCAACAAGCACGGTTTCCGTTTGAGAATGTCGACCAAGAACGGTCGCAAGGTTCTCGCCCGCCGTCGCGCCAAAGGGCGTCTTAACCTTTCGGTATCCGAG
>DAAV01000071.1:0-4037 GCA_001701295.1 Bacteroidales bacterium H10 | reverse complement strand
ACTCCGCAGGGCCCTGCGGAGTTATTTTTTTATCTGTATTGTCATTTGCTCTCCACAAGTCGCCGTGAGATCGCATCGGCCTGAGGAGAATCAAGCATGACTTCCCGAGAGGAATGCAAGCCGTTTCCGCCTTTGCCGGACAGGAGATACTTATAGAACAATATACGCCTCACATGACCGTCAAGAGTCTGTTCGCTCAACGTTCCGTCATTCACGGCCCGCACGATTGATCTCATCTCGTCGAATGTCCCGGCGGGCGCCACTATTATGTCCGCGCCGGCCCTGACAGCATCAAGAGCCCCATACCCTTCGGCACCTCTCATGTTGAGCGCATCGGTCAGCACCAGTCCGGAAAATCCGAGATCATCGCGCAGCAGATCGTTGATGACAGTATGCGACACGGCGGCAGGACGCATTTCCGAATCAATCGAGGGAACGGCAAGATGCCCGACCATCACTCCTGAAAGGCGTTGCTCTATCCAGCGGCGGAAAGGGTAGAGATCGACCGAATCCATTTCATTAAGACTCCGCTCTATGACACCCTTGCGCCGATGTGAGTCCGCCATTACGGATCCATGACCGGGAAAATGTTTCGCCACACTTATGACATCGCCGTCCTCAAGTCCCCGGGCGTAAGCTATGGCCAGATCCGCCACGCGCACAGGATCATTCCCGAACGAACGGCGGTTCATGAATCCTCCCGGCACACTCACGTCCACAACAGGACCAAGCACCATGTTGATCCCAAGCAAACGGCACTCACGCGCGAGTTCTGATCCGTAATCATACATCAGACGCTCATCGGCCGCCGGGCTGATGACATTGTTTGCCGGAAATTCCGGCGCGTCGACAAGACGCATGGCCAGTCCCCACTCCGCGTCTATGGCGACAAACGGATCCACCTCATTGTAGAGCCGCATAGAATCCGCAACCTCGGAGGCGCTTTTAGAATCGCCCTTCAGCAAGACAATACCTCCCACACAGCTGTCGGCATATTCACGTATCTGGCGCAGAGTCCAGTAATCGGCGGACGCATACACCGCCGGCATAAAAAGCTGTGCCACCTTCTGANNCATGGCGGCACATACCGAATCGGCCCATTCACGGGCCTCGTCCGTAAGATCAGAGATTTCCACAGGTTCCGTGACCGGCGGTTCGACGGAGACAACATCCTTCCTGCCGTGGCATCCAGCCATCAGCACAATAACCGCAACAACACAGAACCAAAGATCTCTCATCACCTCATTTCATCCCTTACATTTTTTACAAACCGCGGATTCGGATCGGCGCTCAACGGAACTCCGTTGCCGGAGAGATGATATATGTATTCAAGAATTCTCACACTCACTTCCTCATTGTCGCGCCATATCTCACGATGATTTTTCATCGGTGTCATGTCATCGTTGCCATTGGCGACATAGTCTATGGTAGACACCACATAACGACGCTGCGGATCTATCTCGACTCCGTCTATGAGCATTCTTTCGAAATTACCGGCAGAATCGGTCACCACCCGCACTTCGCCACTCACAGCCTCTCCGCCTTTGGGAGCTACGATCTTCATTGTGGATATAAGATCGGAGCCGGCGATCTCGATCAGACGCATACGGTTGGAGAAGGGAAAAGTAGAAAGAATCTGACCCTCGGTCACGGCGCCTTTCATCATAGGCTGGCGAATGCCTCCGACATTCATCATGCCGAAAGACACCGGAACGATCTCCACTCCCCTCTTCCTGAGACTGTCGGCGATCTGACGTCCGTACCACGATGCGAAATCTCCGGCCCAGTTGGCATAGGCCCCCGTGGAAAGACCATTGGGCATATCCGTCGCAGACCAGGCTATGACATGAGAATTTACCGAATCCACCTTATGCTTGTAAGGAGCGAGGAAATCCTGCATCTCCCGGGAACAGGAACGCGCCGCGGACCGGTCGGTCACCGGAATATAACGGTAGTCCATGCGACGGTCTGAAAAGTCCTTGAGGTCCAGTTTTATGTAGCCCACATTCTTACCATATTTCCCGGTCTGCGTCACCAGCACATCGCGTCCTGCGGCGTTTTTAATCCAGTAGGGAGTCTTGTCGGGAGTGGCCGGATCGACAAATGTATGGGAATGTCCTCCGATTATGATATCGATATCCTTGCTTGCACGCGCCAGATCGAGGTCATCGGTCTTGCCGTTTGGCACATCGTAACCTATATGGGTTACCGCCACTACAAGATCACACCCTTTTTTCTTCAGAAGAGAAGCTGTCGCATTGGCTGTATCGATGATGTCATGGAAACGCATTCCTTCATAGTTCTCTTCCGAGATAAGGCTTGCAGGATCCACGTTTATGCCCATGATACCTACCTTTTTGTTTCCGACCTTCTTTATGACATATGGCTCGAATATACCTCTGGCTGGAGTATCCGAAAAGTCATAATTGGCCGAAAGCCGGGCGCCTTTCACCTTTTTCCAATACGATGCAAGCTCCCCAAGTCCGTTGTCAAACTCATGATTGCCGAGTATGCGTACATCATAATCCATCATATTGAAGAGAGGATATTCGACATCACCCTTGAAGAACTTGAAGTAAAGCGTACCCTGCACCATATCGCCGGCATCGATAAGAATCACATTCTTTTCCGCTTTGCGCACGGAATCGATGATAGCCTTGCGGGGCAATATGCCTCCTACTCCGTGAGCATCCGGATCGATATTGGAATGAGTATCGTTAGTGTGCAGAAGCACAAGGCTCTGTGCCACTGCCGGGAGGCAGAGGGACAGAGCCAATGCAATAAGTATTTTTTTCATGATTCGCTACATGCGTTTCACATGATTTTTAGAATTCTATCAGATCGTTGCCGGTCATGTCGGCCGGTTTCGAGAGGCCCATAAGCTTGAGAAGGGAGGGAGCCACATCGGCGAGACGTCCGTTGCTAAGTTTTGCATCGGGATGCGAGCCGATATATATGAACGGAACAGGATTGAGCGAATGGGCGGTATTGGGAGTGCCGTCATCATTAAGCGCGTGGTCGGCATTGCCGTGATCGGCGATGATGATTGTCTCGTAACCATGCTTGCGGGCAGCCTCGACCACCTTCTCCACACACTTGTCGAGAGTCTCGACAGCTTTCTGGATGGCGGAATAGACACCGGTGTGGCCGACCATGTGGCAAAGATTGCGCATAAAATCAAAATGAGCTGTACCTCGTTGATGTAGGGTTTCGGTGTTACAATATATGCCTGTAATTCGGGAATATCTTTTGCCTGTACCCAGTTCGGCATACCTTCACGCCACACGGGTGTTTCTCGCGTGATTCCTCTTTGTTTGAGTTCATCTAACGAGAGCGGTCCGACCTGCTTGTTGGCCTTGTCCATGAAATAATAACTTATCCCCATAAATTAAGACAAAAAGAATAATCAAATGCTATCCCCAAAGTAGTAAATAAATGGATAAGTGTACTTTCTGGGGAAGAAAAAATGAGAGAGTAGTCGTTTTTCAATTAATCCTTCAACGCCTGAAAATATCCCTTTAATATTTCTCCGTTTATTTTTCCGGGTGTGTGAACAACGAGAATGGCTGGTTGTTGTCCCGGTTGGTAGAATTCTGATAGTACTGATTCTAACGAGGGGGCATCCGTTGCCCGGTACACCTTGAAACGATGAACTCCGGCAAACCGTTCTATATCCACGTCGTGAGGGGTTTCAAAGTACTCCTCGACTTCTTCTAGGCCAGAAGGGCCTGCCAAAAAGCGGAATATGCCTCCTCCCCCGTTTTGGATAACGATGATTCGTAGTGACGGGGAACAGTTCTTGATCCACAAAGCATTAGAGTCATACAGGAAACTATTGTCCCCCACGATCAGCGTGGTAATCCCGTCGAATGTTGAGGCGGCACCCATGGCTGTCGAGGTACAACCATCAATGCCACTTGTCCCCCGGTTGGCATCGGTACGGTCCACCTGCGTGTACCGGAAGAGTTGGGCGTAACGTATTGGGGTGCTGTTGCCTAGTTGTAAACGGCTCTTGGTAGGAAGTGCGGGAATGAGCA
>DAAV01000151.1:493-4297 GCA_001701295.1 Bacteroidales bacterium H10 | reverse complement strand
ATATTCGGCAGGATTCGAGAGCGCCACATCGATAACTTCCGGCTCGTCGACTACATGGAATGTGCCCACAAGTCCGTCATTGGTGTCGAGGCGGTATATCGTATTGCCGGCGTTGATGCGGCGGTCGGCGCGGACAAATATTCCGTTNNGTGAGAATCGGTTTCTGTTCAGGTTCCTGTCGTGGAGGTCTCGACGGTTCGGCCACACGCTCGCTGCGTGCGGCTGTCTCCCGGGAGATCTGAGGCGCGTCATTTCTCCGGTTGCCGGTGGCGGCTGACAGTTGTCGGGCCAGATCGGCATTTTCCTCGCGCAGTCTGGTCAGCCTCTCTTCCTGACGGGTGTTGTCAAGTTTTAGACGTTCGACTTCAAGACCGAGATCGGCGGATTTGTTTTCCTCTGCCTGCAGACGTTGGCGCAGAGTCTCGATTTCATCATTTTTCTTGGCTATGGCCTTGCGTGCCTGTTCACGAAGATCTGCCGTATCCTGATCTGAATCGTCAGGCCCCGGCTGTCTTTTCATGAGATTCGCGGCGTAAACCACAAGCCAGATGACTATTCCGACAAGGATGGCGAGAACAAGAACATATACCCATGTATGGCTTTCCTCCTGAGGCCGCTGGATTTCAGCTTCTGCCGCATCCTTTTCGATCGCGTTCTGATCAGAGAGTATATCTTCCTGCGTCTGTTGTGCCTGAGCTGCATCGGGAGCATCTTCCACAGGCTGCCCGACTGTCTCGGGGACTGCCGCAGGCTCAGGTTCCTTGACCTCGGAGGCGTCTGCTTTTTTAGGTTCTTCTTTTTTAGCAGGCGGAGCCACGTTCATTGATGTCAGTTGCTGACGGACTCTTGATTTGGCGGCTTTTCCCTTTTCGTTCAGAGCGGGGGAGGTGAAGAATGTCACGGCCCAGAATTCCACAAGCTTTTCTTTGTCCCATGAAGCGTAGTCGGAGGGTACTTTTACGGAATTGAACGCCTTGATATTCTCTTTCTCTTTCTGCTTTAATTTTGCATTGAGTTCCGACATAGACGTGACGGTGATGTCATCAAGATATCCGGAGCCGTCATTGGCATAGCGGAGATATGCCTTGGCCGTTATGGTGCGGGCTTCCTCCATTTCTTTGTCGGTGACTGCATAAGCCGGAATACATGCCAGCAATGCCAGCCCGGACAGGAATATTGATTTAATAAAATTCATATTCATATTTAAACAACTTCTCATTACATTTCTTTTCTAAGTCGTGCCACCGGTATGCCTTGACGGTCACGATATTTTGCTACTGTGCGCCTTGATATGTCATATCCCAAAGCCTGCATCTCCTCCATGATCTTGCGGTCTGAAAGTGGGTGCCGCTTGTCTTCGGCCTCTATAAGAGACGCTATGCTTGCCTCGATCTTGCGGTTGGTAGCCGCCTCGGAACCTTCTTTTTCTTCGCCGATCGTATCGCTGAAGAAGAATCTCAACGGGAAGATTCCCCACGGCAACGCGACGAATTTATTTGACGTCACTCTTGAGATGACCGATATGTCGAGCCCGGTGATGTCCGCTATATTTTTGATCATCATCGGTTTCAGCCGGTAGATGTCTTCTGTGCGGAAATAGTCCTCCTGTATTTTCACAATCGCGGTCATGACGGCCATCATGGTCTGCTGACGCTGTGAGAGGATGCGCATGAAATCGCGTGCGTCATTATAGCGTGAGACTATAAATTCGGATCCCTTTTTCGGTTTCCCCCGTGAATTGCGCTCAAGATTCTTCATTGCCTCTTCGAAGCTGTTCTCGATCCGCAGTTCCGGAATATGATTGTTGAGCTGAATCCGGATCTCACCATCTTCGATATTGATTATAAAATCGGGGATGATGATATTGGATGCAGCCGAGGGATCATTTCCGAGCGCGGCCCCCGGTTTGGGATTGAGTGTCAATATCAGCTCTATGGCTTCGGTCGCATCTGTCTCGGACATGTGCAGGCCTGACATGATGCGGTGTTTATGTTTCATAGTAAACGCATCGTAGGCGTCATTTATGATTTTCAGGGCATCGTTTCTCCGTTTTTCCGGAGGCATGGCCTCAAGCTGCATACGCAGACAGTCCTGCAGATCCTGTGCTCCTATACCGGGCGGTTCGAGACTTCTTACCGCAGCGAGAGCTTCTTCGGCTTCCGGAACTGATACTTCGATGCCGGGCCCGAAAGCCATGTCATCGATGATGTCGGTGATCGAGCGGTGGAGATAGCCGTTGGTGTCAAGACTGCCGATTATGAAACGCGCCGCGGCCGTGACCTTCGGCGAGAGGTCCCGTTCCGACAATTGGGCGAGCAGCTGGTCATAAAGATTCTCCGTGTCGTCGACAGGTGAGAATACATAATCTTCGCTCTGGCTGCGTGGCGCAATATATACGGGATACCGGTGTGTGTCCTGCTCTGTAGTCTCTTCTTTGACACCAAGCGCAGGATTGTCTTCGAGTTCTCTTTCAACAGCCTCATCAAGTTCGGGTGCGTTGGCCTCAAGCAGTCTTACGAATCGAAGCTGCTGTTGTGACAATCGGATACCGATCTTTTGCGTGAGCTCAAGATTCTGTGATGGCATTGCTGTTGTGATGATGTGTGTTGGATAATTTAAAATCCTCTGCCGCCGTGGCAGCAAAGGATTCAGTCTTTTTATCAGTACAGAAAGTGGGACTCGAACCCACACGCCCTCATCGGGCAAGGGATTTTAAGTCCCTCGTGTCTACCATTCCACCATTTCTGCAGCCATTCGCGTGCGAAAGATCTGTTTTTACACATACTTTACGCTTTCTGCAATGCAAATTTAATCATAATTGTGCGTATTAATCCCTAAATAAATAAAAATTCAGATTTATTTACATTATTTTAATGTTAACTGCAAGAATGCTGCATCCCGAGCGCCTAATTTTGTATTGTAACAAAATAAGAAGATAAAATTATGAACAGCATGGAAATCAACAATAAATCGATCGCCACCCGACATTACAGGGTCTACGATGTTCCGGCAGGCGTCCGCAAGTCATATGCGTCCACCACACGTAAATTTGTCACACCTTCCGGAACAGGACGTCCTATCCGGTATGGAGACCGGATCTTCGTCCGTCTTGTGAGTGTCAGGGAAGGCTGGCGTACGCTTGCGGATTTCTCGATATCAGAGGTAAACGATCTCAGCGAGATATTCGGCGAGCTTCGGCACTATACGCGAGGGGAGAAGGGGCTTACGCGTCTGTATATACGCAATGCCACCCGTGGCTGGAGTTTTGAACAGCCGTTTATGCTGTATGCCGACCGTCATCCTGTGCCCGCTTCATCAGTGACACGTGCTCCACGGCAGCCGGCGGGACGTAATGAGATTCCCGAAAGTGTCCGTCTGCTGTATGACTGCTGATCTGCAGTCGGTGTGATTGTTTATATGTCAGGGATTGTAAAGATCCTTGTTGCGATAGTCAAGAATCTCGTTGGCGGCTTTCAGCGCTTCCTTGGCCCGGCTGTCGGGATTGATGCGTATGGCCGCCNNTAGTCGCCTATGGCAAGGCTTCTCTTGCCTGCACTCCAGTATTTGATGCCGCGAAGTGTCAGGGCCTCCTCGTCATCTGGGTGGGAGGAGAGATATGCGCTCAGTATTTCGATGGCCTCGTCGCTTCCGAGGCCTTTTATGCTTTCTCTGATGTTGTCTTCCATGTGTATGTTTTTAGATGGTTTACGTATCTTCTCCTCACAGTGCGATTCTTGCCGATCTTACCGTAGAATCGAGAAATAACGATGCCAGACGGTCGAATATTTCAGCGTTTTCGGTTGT
>DAAV01000151.1:0-482 GCA_001701295.1 Bacteroidales bacterium H10 | reverse complement strand
GATTTCGGGATGTCGTCTCAGGTAGTCGGCCAGACTGAGTCCGACTATCTCACCCTGCGATAATATATTGACATTGGCCGGGGTGAATTTGCGTATCTTGGGAAGAAGAAGAGGATAATGCGTGCAGCCGAGAACCAGAGTGTCTATCTCGGGGTCGCAGGTCATTATGCCGTCTATATATTTCCTGACGAAATAATCGGCACCATCTCCTTCGGCTTCTCCTGTCTCAATCAGAGGTACCCACATCGGACATGAAGTTTCGGTGATTTTCATATCCGGGTATAGTTTCTCTATCTCCATTCTGTATGAATGGCTTCTTACTGTTCCTGGAGTTGCAAGAAGACCGATATGTCCGCTTCTGCTGATTTCCCCTACGGCCTCGACTGTCGGACGGATTACACCGAGTACCCTTCGGTCGGGATATGATACGGGGAGCACATGCTGCTGTATCGATCTCAAGGCTTTTGCCGAAGCTGTATTGC
>DAAV01000093.1:12654-31051 GCA_001701295.1 Bacteroidales bacterium H10 | reverse complement strand
TTCCGGTTTCCATTTGTCCTTCGGAACGGTCTCCCCTTCCGGATATCCGATGGCTATACAGTTGAGTGGGAGAATTCCGGAAGGAAGAGCAAGCTTTTCTGAAAAAGCCTTGACTCTGTCAGATATCGGATAGACGCCACACCATACGGCCCCGAGCCCCATGGCATGTGCCGCGAGCAACAGATTCTCGGTAGCGGCCGAAGTATCCTGTATCCAATAGCCGACTCCCTCGCCGGGAAAGGTTGCGGCGGTATCACCGCATACGACAATAGCCACAGCAGCATTTTTCATCATCGTCATGGAGTTGAAATTATCGGCAATGTATGAGAGTGTCTCCTTGTCGCGTATGACAATAAAACGCCACGGCTGCTTGTTGCCTGCGGAAGGAGCAGCCATCGCAGCTCTGAGAAGGGTGTCTACCTGTGATTCGCTTATGGCGCGGTCGCTGTAGGCGCGCACGCTCGTACGACTCATGATATCGGAGAGGGTAGACTCGGCGGTTATATTTTCTTTATCCGGCCCGGAAGCCGAAACAGCCAATCTGTAGGATACGAAAAGAAGCCCGAGGGCAAGGAGAATGATAAGATAAACCGGATTTTTCATAAGATATAAATAAGTGATCAAATTAACAATTATAAATAATTANNCTACAAAACTTTCAGCCTAAATTCTCAGCACGCTTGAACAATGAGCCCGTCGGACATACAAAACGGCAATAGGGACGGGAAACTACCGCAGACAGAGCTACAAAAACAAGAGCCGCGACAATTATCCCTGCTGACGCCGATTCATACATGAATGCCTGAAACAACTCCAGATCCATCCAGCCTGTAAATACATCCGCCCATAAACACGNNATACCGCCCACAGGATCTTTCTGAACCAGTCGAGAGCCTTGAGCGTTTTTGCCCCTGTCTTTATCTTGTATCTGCAAATTTCAGCGACAAGGATCTGCGCCGAGCCCAACGGACATATATGATTGCAATAATACTGCGATTTGCCGAAAAGAGGATATATGAATGCCGCCACAAGCATGATTGCCGCTACAAGTGCGCCGGGAAACGACATACCCTCCGACAGATATTTCAGAATAAGCGTGTAATCGAGAAATTGTCCGCACCAGAAACCTAAAACAACAATGTTGGCGACAAGCTGGACACGCTGATAGATCCTGTTTTTCACAAAAAGCGGAATTACACAGGCCGCAAGCACGACTCCCAATGCAACCCACATTTTCCACGGCATGTGTCCGGTTGATTCCGAAGGTGACGTGTGCGAATACCAGTCAAGGGCACCTTGCACATTGGCGATAATCGCTTCCGATGAATAAGTAGCTCCAGTGACAGCATCTACCGACGTAGCGGCGGCTTCCCCGGAAGTCTTGCCGACCCACGAAGAGAACAACCCGGTGGCGCGACTGAAGAAAGCCGGAGTCTCTGTATTGGGCAATGCCTTTATATCGGAGATCACTCCATCTTTCACATATATGTCGAGCGGCACCTGACCGCTGTAGCCTGACTTTTTGACGATAGAGCCCGTATGTATGACAAGCGTCCCGTCAGGTAGCCTCGACACGGTATCGGTCGCAGCAAATGTATTTTCCGACCCGGCCCCAGGCTCCAAGGAATGGCCGAACAGGGACTTATTGACACATAAGGCTGTGGCACACATCAGCAGTACGCACAACAAAAAACTTAAAAACCTATTCTTCTTCATATATTGTCTATTTCCTCTCATTTAAGTGATCTTAAATCTCATTGTCTATACCCCGGAATGTGGATGTGCTGCAAAAATAATAAAACAATCCCGAACAACAATAATTCAGGCCTCGTTCTTTATGAAAAGTACTTATTAAAAAACTCCGGTCAGGGACGATTCAGACGAATCGTCTTCTGACCGGAGAAATATTCAGAGTATTCTGACCCCGCTAACTGCAGGCTATTATTGTTTCTTTACGACCTCAAGGATGAAAGGAGACTGGTTGATGGTCTTCCATTCATAACCTTCGGCGGCCTCAATAGCAGTCTTGGTCTTCTGGGAATATGTCGGTTTGTTGAATTTACCACCCTTGATGTTGATGTAGTCTGCAAAAGGCTTGTTGACATCGTTGTCACCGTCGAAGACACTGTAATTGGCATGTCCGGAGATAAATTCACCACCGAGAATATCGACTGAACCGTTATCGCATACATATACAGGATAGAAAGCCGTACCGGCCATTCCGTTAAGTGTGTGTGTGCTGTAGGTTCCGCTGTAGATGGTACAGTGAGATCCCGCTCCCTCGACGGTCAGACCGCCCTGGATACCTGTCACAGTAACGTTTCTAAGTTCCGCCTGACAGCCGTTTGACACGCTGACAGTGTAGGACCATGCGCCCTGCTTGTTGTTGGAATCAGAGTAGAACTCGCAGTCTGTGGCCTCGAGGGTACCCCCATTCGTACCAACAGCGAAGTTATGGCTGTCAAGAACCTTCATGCCTTTGAGCACGAGATTGCCGCCGTCGCTATAGATTGCGGAACCACCGTTGTTCTGAGTGGCATTGACAGTCACTCCTTTCACGGTGAGTGTCGCGCCGTCATATACATTAAGACTGCGGCTGCCATTCGCTCCCACGGCTACGATCGTACCGGAACCTTCGATTGTCGCGGACTTGCCCTCGCCTCTGAGTCCTATCTGCTGACGCGTGGTCTGAAGCACACCGTTGACCGTGATCGTCTGACCGTCGGCAAGTTCCACACCTCCTTTGTCAGTGATGTTGATCACTGTGCCCTCCTCCACTATGACATTCATTCCATCGGCTACATTGCCGATGAAATCTTCGGCCGTAGTGACTACAATGTTGTGGTCCGGAGTGTCGAACTTGTTGTCGACTACAATGTTGAACGAGCCGGGAGCCGTAAGGAGCGATCCGTAGATATTCGTACGGTGGTTCATATTGACAGGCGCATTCTTCACATTCACCTCTGTACCGTTGCCGAATACGAGCTTACAGTTGATAATCGTCTCGCCTGTAAGAAGGTAATTCATAGCAATAAGATCATACGTCTTGAAATCATGCACTACGGGGAAGGACTCCTCGGGCAGATTGTTCATCGCGATTGCCGGAGTGACCATATCACCCTCGGTCTCGCCGCCGAGATTGCCAGAAAGAATATCCATCGTAGTGTAGATAGGAGATGAGATACGGACCGTAGCGGTAAGATTGTCGAGGAGAGGCTTCACACTCTC
Source organism: Bacteroidales bacterium H10 (assembly GCA_001701295.1). GTDB lineage: Bacteria > Bacteroidota > Bacteroidia > Bacteroidales > Muribaculaceae > Lepagella. The sequence goes on along the minus strand of DAAV01000093.1, from coordinate 27,823 downwards.
CGCCTTAAGATCGTCGCTACCCCAGTTGAGCTGTGCGAAAGGACGCCTCAGCGTGACTGTCTCGGAATAACCTTTGTCGGAAACGGTGAATATTCCGGACTTTCCGACGAAAGCGTCCTCGTTGGCAACGTTAGGCACAGCCTGTGAATAGTCCACATTTATAACTCCGTTCTCGCAGGTGACAAATGTGTTCTCCTGATTGTCGGCATAGAAGACCACCTGATAGCGATTACCCTTTACAAGCTGCAGATTGACAGTCTCGTAACTCTGGCTTGACTGGAAAGCCGACTTGTCGGCATTGCTGAATACAAGCGACGGAGCATTCTCATCACTCATATCGAACACTGACCACTGAAGGTTATTGAGACTGACAGTCGACTCGTCACCGAAAGTGGCACGGGTAGCAAGCGAAGACGGCACAACTATGCGGAAGCTGACACCATCATTACCCATGTCATTGATGGGCGCATCATCGTTTGAACAGGATGAGAGAGCGAACAATGCGCACAGCGCTGTCGCAGAATAAAATATTCTCTTCATTTTCTGATGTTTAGGATTAATTTGTTTTAAGTTGGTTTTATTGTATTATATTGTTGTAGGTCGATTTATATCTCTATATTGAAATCACCGCCGAATTCAAAATCAATGTCAAGACCGCCGCTGATGCCAGAGGTAAGAAAGCCACCGCGCACATAGGTGATCCGGTTGCGTCTCAAAGGCACCTCCACTATAGGACTCATTACGATATCGGAACCTTCAGGGGTTTGCAACACAAGCTGGACCTGCACATCATTGTCGCGGTGATTCATGAAAACATAGTCAAAAGCGATCAAAGCCTCAGTATCACCGAGCGGTTCTATCTGTGCCGTATATTTCTTTCCGCGGTCGGAACTGACAGGTCTCTGATCGAAGAGATCATAGACAGAAGGCATAAACAGAGGGTAACAGGCAGTGACCGTATAGCCGGAAAGCAATTCCTTTTTCTCCTGCAGCGAAAGAGTCGTCCACATTTTTTTGTCAACCGGAATCCTGCTGTCATCACGGGAGGACGGCACAAGCACCTCATCATAGAATTTACCTAAATCAGTGGCGATAAATGCATATTTGGCAAAAGGTCGTTCCAGCGATACAGTAGCGTCCGTATTATTCCCGGACCGTACGGTTATGCTGCATCTCCCTTCAAAAGCTTCCCGGCTATCGGTAGCTCCTTCATAAGGATCCGTATATGTGATCCTCGCAAAGTCGGCGACATCATAAAAAGGACGGTTTTCCACTACAATATCCTGCCATACATATATATCCCATTCTCCTTCCGGCAGGAATAAAGAGGTATAAAACGGCTTAAGCGAAAGATCGGAAGTCGTCCGGACAAATTCGTAAGGTACAGACGGCGTGTCTCCGCTGCGATATGCACGGATTATATAACGCGCCTGAGCCACATTCCCGGCCGCACGCGTGGCGTCGGAATTGTCATATATGAAATCATATTCGGACCAGGAAAGTTCATGCTCAATATTCAGACGGACCTCAGGCTGACACGGGGCCTCAGGGAATTCATGTACGCAGGAAGCGCACACCAGACCCACACAGAGCATAATCGTGACTTTGAGAAAACGCTTCACCTCTCACCTCCCTTCCTGCCTTTCAAGTCCCCGAAAGTATAACAGATCGACACTGCCACTTTGTCAAGGCCATAGAACACACGATGCCGGCGTCCTATAAGACTACCGTTGACACGGTTTTCAAAAATATCATAATCAAGATAATAGGCGCCGCCACCGGCAGCGAATTCAAGCCNNCAAAGGAAGACGGTAGCCGATAGTAAAGCCTCCGCCAACCGCGGGGGTATTGCCGTCATGATCCTGATAGCGGGACTTGCCGGCAAGAGCGATATTGTAATAACTCGCGCCGCAATGGGCTCCCATGAAAAAACCGTCGTTCCGACCCTGAAACCAATATCTTATTTCCGGCATAACAGAGAAAGTACGGAACTTCGTGTCTCGATGGAAATAATCCCATCCGGAATAATACACCGCGATTGCAGCCGACCAGTGGGGTGCAAAATCGGTTTCACCCTCGAAGTTCACCCACAGACAGGGCCAACCGAGCATATTTGTCTTTATATAATATAGAGGAGACCACGATGCCCCCTCGCTATCGCGAATTGATCCGGCTTTATCTGATTGCGACANNCCACATCCGGGAATATCCTCATTTGTAGCCGCCGACAATGCAGATACGGATGAAACCGCCGTCATCGTCATGAAAAGTAATATCTTCAACAGGTAGTTCGTCTGCATTGTCTTACGTTGCACTAATCCAAATAATTCAGGAGAGGAGTAGCTCCCATCCATTATAACTCATGAAAAAATCACGGAGACCTATTTCTCTGCCGGAATATTTCAATGACAATTTATTATGAAAGACACTCGGTGCGGTTGTAGTTTTTCTGTTGTGTCTGATGTAACCGCTCAACAGAATTCTCGTTTCGGGCGCAAATATAGTTATACACTGCCTCTGATTCCAAACGTTTTTATATACTTTAACTTTCTGATATTGCTTTTAACATGAATTCATGGATAATTTAGAGAGTTGTACTAAACAACGACTACTACGTGATAAGCAACGATGTCGTTCCTATAGAACCCCGGACATACCGCAACTACTACATGAGACTGATGAAACAACTTGGCATTCCCCCATTGAAATTTCACGGTCTGCGCCACAGTTTCGCGACACGTTGCATAGAAAGCAGATGCGATNNCCGTGAGCGTAATTCTCGGACACGCCGACATATCCACAACCCTCAACCTTTATGTCCACCCCGGAGCGGAACAAAAGAAAAAATGCATCGACAAAATGCTCCGTTCACTCTGACAAAAAATATCAGCCCTGTCGATTACCGCCCGGCTGCCTGCTTCAATATAAATTTCGCCGGTTCGCGAATCGGAGCCGGCGAAATTTATATTGAAGGTNNTATCAGTAAAATTTAATTGAAGATCAGAAGTCATAAGAGAAGCCGAACTGGGCAAGGCCCTGGGCTCCGAATCCGAGCTCACCGAAGAAATTGAAACCGTTGCCGAGCTGCACGCGCGCTCCGATGGGTGAGATCTGACCTGCAAAATATGTCTTGTTGTATGCGTCATTATATTTGGGCGCAAGGTGCGTGATCTCGACACCGAGACCTACATGNNACAAAGCCAATATTCCGGTACGGTAATAGTCATATTTGGCATTGAGCAGTATGGCATGATAGAAAAGATCAGAGTGGCTCTTGCCTCCTTTGGTCGTGGTTGAAGAGAATGTGTAGGAGGGACCGAGGCGGAAACGGGAGGTGATATTGAAATCAAGTCCGACATTGACTGCACCCCATGCTGTATTGACTCCGTCCCAGCCGTCATGACAGTCACATGCGTCCATCTGTGTGTAACCGCCGTAAGAAGCATACAGATTCACTTTCTGCGCCGATGCGGGAAGTACGAGTGCCGCCGCGGCGATCAATGGTAAAAATAATTTTTTCATAGTCTGTGTGTATTAATAGTCTTTAACCTTGTATTTATTCTATTAACAATAGAACCGTGAATACGGTTCGCGAAATCATAGTGTCAGCCTAAAAAAGAGAGCCGACCTGGAAAGGCCGGCTCCGATTGCTATGAAAAAAGTATCAACGCCAGGGAAATTCCTCGGGCAGAGGCTTACCCTTGACGGCCATACGCACACGTGAACAGAACTCACGAATCTTACTTTTCACTGCGCCGGTGTCGCGTCCAAGCACCTTGAACAACAGTCCGGCATCGTTGGGAAGAGTCGTTATTCCGGTGGCGGTCATATTCTCGCGATCAAGCATAGCCGGCGTGGCGGCGTATATACTCTCCACTATTTCTTTAGGGGTCATGACTATGACATTGGCAAAGATTTCGAACCGTCCCATTATACCTAACTGTCTCGGATCGAGCCTGCGGGGATCAATGACAAATTTCTCACGGAAAAGCTGCGTACCGTCCGGACGCTCGCCATGACTGCATACCGACAGGATGTCATAGTCGAACATCTCTCCCTCGCCATAGTATTTGCGGCCGCCCATATATATTTCAGAATAGAACACCGTAGCGGTCGGATGCACCGACAGACGCGTGTCGCATATGAAACGCGTGTGGCGGCAAGGGAACACCGGTTCGGGCATAAATTCAAGATATGCGCCCTCGTCAAGCACTATATTCTGGATCATGCCTGAATAATTGTATTTCATCTCCGCCAGCTTTGTGGCAGCTCCGGTAGAAACCCATCCAAACGCGTCTTTCTCGACAATGATATCCTGCTGGTAACGGTCGCCATCGACATTCGGGCCTCCCGATGAAAGTATGTAGAGACAAGGCATTTCCGGCATTTCCTTATCGAAATACAGTTCCTGCTGTGCGATCAGAGGCACGCGGCGATCTATCTCCCGCAATATGCTCTTACCGTCCCTGTCGAGTGCAAAGCGCAACTTAAGATAGCCATGCTTGCCGGGAGCTCCGACATACATCGCGTCCGGCTCACGCAAATAGGGCCGCATCTCATACGCTCCCGAGAAATCCACTTCAGGGACAGACGCCGTCTTCAGTTTATTCATGGCAGTATCCATAGGCAGCTACTTATAAAGTGTTTATTTTTTTTCAGTTTTGTCAAAAAGCGCCATCCTGAAGATAAGATCCACGAGTTCGTCGATCCCCTCCCCTGTCATACAATTCGTGAAGACAAAAGGTTTGCCCGGACGCATCAGCTTAGAATCATGATCCATTACTTCAAGGCTGGCATGCACATAGGGTGCGAGATCCGTCTTGTTGATGACAAGAATATCGCTCTGAGAGATGCCTGGACCATCCTTACGCGGAATCTTGTCACCGGCCGCGACATCGATCACATATATGAAGAAATCGACAAGAGCGGGAGAGAACGTCAACGTGAGGTTGTCGCCGCCCGATTCGATCAGCACAATGTCCGTATCGGGAAATTTGGCCTCCATTTCCTCAACGGCCGCAATATTCATTGAAGGATCCTCTCTCACCGCCGTGTGGGGGCACGCTCCTGTCTCCACACCTATGATCATGTCTTCGGCGAGAACTCCTTTAAGAGTCTTGCGGACATGCTTGGCATCTTCTGTAGTGACAATGTCGTTGGTAATGATGAGTACTTTCTGACCGAGTTCAAGAAGTCTCGGTGTTATGGCCTCTATAAGGGCCGTCTTGCCGGAGCCCACAGGGCCTCCGATTCCTATTCTACAAGTCTGTGACATAGTTTACATGGTTGATAAATGATACATCTGCAAATGCGCCTCAGTTCATAAACATGCGCATATTGCCTTTTTCATGAAGCGACGCGAGTATGTCGAGTTGCGGAAAGAACGCATTCATGTCTTTCAACTCCATACATGCCGCCTCTTCATAGAGAGTCTCTGTCCGCGCGGCAAGATCGAAGAGTATCTTCTGAGTGTCATAATGCGAGACACGCACGCACCTCAGCGCGGCGGAAAGCACCATATTGACCACCCCGTACTGGTGGGCGCAAAAGAGTTGCCTTTCATCGACTCCCGCAGCCGCATAGGCCAGCCCCTGACCTACAGGATATGTGCCGGGGACTTTCTGCGCCTTTATATCTTCGAGCCACCGCGATATCAGAGCCGAATCAAAAAGATGGGAAGAGAGTTCGGCAAGTTTCTTGCCCATGCGCTGGAGCATCAGTCGCGCCTCCGCATTCATCTTGAACCGCAGGAGCGCCCTGTCGGCCTCTGCCACCGCGTCATAATCGCCACGCATGTACGCCCTGTGGGCATGCAGGGCCGCGACACCGTCGCTGAAGGCGGCCTGGATGGCCTGCGACGCGACAAATTCGCGGAGAGTGTCCACGTCATGCACCACGTTCTCATAGGCGGCTGTCTCAAGACCGTTCGAGAACGAGAATGTGCCGACCGGAAACGTCGAGTCCGTGAATTGCAACAGATGCATTATGGATTTGTCAGTGTGTGTGCTCATGAGCTATTCCGTTTTCGTCAAAATGTATATGCGGGACGCCATGATGATGTCCCGGCTCGGGATGTACATGCGCATGACTTTCATGTCCGGCACCTCCGAAAAGCCTGCGGATCTCATGAGGAGCGAGATAGGGTATTATCTCGAGACCTTTCTGGAATTCATAGGTTATTCCTTCGAGATGATGTGTCTCCATGACAGAAAGCATTACTTTCTTGTCGACGGTAAGAGGCACGTAGACTTTCGTACCTTTGACCACAGCGGGCCAATGCTGGTTGCCGATGGCATGTCCGAGTTCGACCGAGCGACGGATCATTGTGTCAGTATCCTCGTTCTTGAGCGCGCTCATGTCAATGACGAGCACCGGACTCAGTTCGACACGAAGAATCACGGCTTTTCCGGCGTCCGGATCATATGCGATCACATCGCCGTCGACGACCTGTGTATGACGTTTCAAAGCCACGGGATATTCTTCACCTTTAAGGCCTTTGCCGAGGAAACGGCTCTTCTGAGCCGTCCACTGGTCAAGAATAACATAATCGATATCACAGCCCTCTACCTTGGCGGTCCACTCGGGATCGCGGTTTATATTGCCTAAAATTTCATTATATACAGTCATAGCGGATAATTTTCGTAATCTTGAAGTGATGGGGTAATTTCGTAACTTGATAATCAAAGACTCCCGTCAGGATGCCTTTGTGATGGGAAAAGTAACCGGGAGCCTCGCACTCGGCGCGACCCCCGGCCGTATATAGTTATGAGAACCAGTAAAGCTGAGCGAGAGAGAGATTGTCGGCAGGAGGCACTGAAGCCTTATAGCCGTCGACGGTCACTTCGAATGTCTCGGGATTGACCTCGATGGTCGGTGTGGCGGTGTTGCGCACCATATCTTTCTTGGTAATCTGACGGCAACGGCGCACAGGATAGATCACACTCTGAAGATCGAGCTTCTCTTTGATGCCGTCCTGATAAGCGGCCTGAGAAACAAATGTCATGCGGGTATTGGCCATAGTCGAGCCGTAAGCCCCGAACATGGGACGCATTATCTTTGGCTGCGGTGTCGTAAGCGAGGCATTCGTATCACCCATATTGGCCCAGTTGATAAGGCCTCCCTTTATGACAAGTTTCGGTTTTGTAGCGAAAAACTCGGGTTCCCAAAGTACAAGATCGGCCATCTTTCCGACCTCGATCGAACCGAGGACATCAGAAATACCATATGTTATCGCCGGATTAAGAGTGATCTGGGCAAGATAACGCAACACTCGGAAATTATCGTTTGAATCCGAATCCTCGGGCAGTTTTCCACGCACCGACTTCATATAGGAGGCCATCTGGAATGTACGCATGAAAGATTCGCCGACACGGCCCATGGCCTGTGAATCGGAAGAAACCATAGAAATGATTCCGAGATCATGGAATATGTTTTCCGCGGCCTGCGTCTCGGGACGCACACGACTCTCGGCAAACGCCACATCCGACGGAATATTCGGATTCAGGTTGTGGCAGACCATGATCATGTCGAACAATTCGGCCTGGGAATTGATTCCGAAGGGAAGTGTCGGATTGGTCGAAGAGGGCAATACATTATTGAGAGACGCCACTTTCAACAGGTCGGGAGCGTGACCGCCGCCGGCTCCTTCCGTATGATACGTATGGATAGTACGGCCGTCTATAGCCGCGATAGAATCCTCCACATAACCGCTCTCGTTAAGCGTATCGGTGTGTATAGCCACCTGAACATCATACTTGTCCGCAATTTCCATACATGCACGGATAGCCGCCGGCGTAGCGCCCCAGTCTTCATGGATCTTGAAGCCGCAGGCACCGGCCACCATCTGCTCCTCGAGAGGACCGTGGACACAACAGTTGCCCTTGCCGAGAAAACCCATATTTATAGGGAGGCCGTCCGCGCTCTGGAGCATACGGGCAAGATTCCACGGACCTGAAGTAATGGTCGTGCCGTTCGTGCCGTCAGTAGGGCCGATACCTCCGCCTATCAGAGTCGTTATACCGTTTGAAAGGCAGTCATAAGCCTGCTGAGGGGAAGCAAAATGCACNNTGCACATGACCGTCAATTCCCGCAGCCGTAAGAATACAATGTTCTCCCGAAATGGCATCGGTCGACGGACCTGTCACTATGGTCGGAGTCACACCTTCCATAACATTGGGATTACCGGCCTTGCCGATACCCGAGATTTTGCCGTCCTTAATGCCGACATCGGCTTTGATCACACCGAGGACCGGATCAAGGATGGTCACGTTGGTGATGACCAAGTCCACACTGCCGCAGTCCGAGGTACATTCGTTGGCAAGTCCCATGCCGTCACGGAGCGTTTTGCCGCCGCCATATACAGCCTCATCGCCATATACGCGAAGGTCTTTTTCTATCTCAACATAAAGATCGGTATTGGCCAGACGGATCTTGTCGCCTACGGTCGGACCGAACAGCATGTTGTTGTCTTGTCTTGATATTGTAGCCATAGTGATTTACTTTTTAACTTGATTTTGATCATATTCGGCTTCAGCCTCCTCTTCGGTCTCGGTCTTGTAGCCATACTCTTTCATGCGACGGATTGCCTCAAGCTTCTTTGGATAATAAGTCGGGAAGTCCTCCAGACCGGTATAGCCGTTAACGAGATCGTCAAATCCGATCACGCGGCGTTTGCCTGAATAAGCTACAAGTTCTACCTCCTTCTCGTCACCGGGCTCGAAACGCACCGCAGTGGTGGCAGGAATATTAAGATGGTATCCGAAGGCTTTCTCACGATCGAAATCAAGGTACCTGTTAACTTCAAAGAAATGGAAATGGGATCCGACCTGTACGGGACGGTCGCCGGTATTGCGCACCTTTATCTTAACTGTGCGTCGGTCTGAATTATACTCGATAGGATCGGCAGCAAGAATCACACCGCCTACCGGAACATACTGTTCGGGTTTGAAACCCGGAGTGTTGGGATATGCAATCGGCGGATTGCCCGGAAATATGCCGTCGGGCTGCTCATATGTCTTGGCGGCTCCGGTGTTAGTTGTGTCAGCCATAGTATTCGCTTTTAATCTGTTTATTTAATAGGTTGATGGATGCTGACCAGACGGGAACCGTCAGTAAATACAGCCTCTACCTGAAGCAATGTGATCATATCGGCCACACCATCCATTACCTGGTCTTTTGTAAGCACCTGCGCTGCCTGGTGCATGACTTCTTCCACAGTCTTCCCCTCGCGGGCCATCTCAAGAGCCGCACTCGTTATATAGGCGACAGCTTCGGGATAATTAAGCTTAAGACCTTTGTTGAGACGGCGTTCAGCGATCATGCCGATGCTCAGGAGTATAAGCTTGTCTTTCTCTTTGGGCGTTAAATGCATAGTATTAATTATTAAGTGGTTTGGCAATCCGTACGATACGCTGAACAGAGACGCGCCACTGTCATCTGTCAGATGCGGTATCTATATCAAAAACAAACGATGCCGCTTTCAGGTTTGCAACATCGTCAAAAAAATTAGAAACTCTGTAATACGCCTTTGTCCATCTCAGATCTCACGTCGCGACACGTGCCGGCGCTCTCTTACTTTAACGAGATCCCGGAAAGCACTCTCTCCGGTAATTACATCTTCGCTCTCGCGGACATCTTTNNTTTATCTGTATCCGACTCCCGCGCATCAAAATTGCCCGAGAAGAAATGATTGATGGCAAGCAAGACAAGAATCATCACCGCCAGTAATATTATTACGAGAACTGCTTTAAGTATAGTTATTGTCATGGGTCGAAAGATTTTTCCGTTTATCTATCAGCCTTGATGTAATATTTGAACAATGCAACATGAAAGAATGTTCTATTCCTGAAGATTGCATATGTTTATTTAACACTTCCGGAGCTACGGAATGGCACGTATGCTTAATATAAAAATAGCATTCCACTATATTTACTTACTCAGTCACAGCAGAAGCATGATATGAGAAAGGAATTCAAACCGCAGTGTATGAAAGAGGAATAAAATTTCATATTATGCCGATAATCTTCCATAAACCTTTTTTTAAGTCAAATGTTAATATTACAAAACCAAAACCAATAAAAACAAAAAGTTATGAAAAGAACCGTATTACTAATGTCAGCAGTTCTGGCAGTCGCCTCATGTGGCTTTGCTCAGGGACTGAACAAGAATGAGGCCAAGGCCCTTCAGTCTTTTCTGACACAGACTTCCGTAAAAGGCACTAACAATGGGTCCGCGCTCGGACTGCAGGGAAACAATATCTCAATGCTCCCCGGGGTAAAGGTCAGCAACGGCCATGTAACAGAAATAGACTGGAGCGGCAAAGATCTCGCCGGGACTCTCAATCTCTCCAACTTCCCTGAACTGCAGAAGATAAACGTGTCGGGCAATAAACTCACGTCGCTGGTTGTATCAAACGATCCCCGGCTTGTCGAGATAAACGCCTCACGAAACCGTCTGACTGAATTTACCATCGCCAACTGTCCACAGCTTCAGACTATACGCGTCAACCGCAACCGACTCGCCGAAGTGGACCTCACTCAGGTCCCTCTTCTCAAGAAACTAAATGTAGCCGGCAATCAGTTCGAAGCTCTGGATGTGACAAACGCCGTCAATCTTGAAAGCCTCAACTGCATGAGCAACAGACTTGTCAATCTGAATGTATCAGGCTGTCAGAATCTTAAGAACCTCTATGCGGGATATAACGATCTTACCGCCATCGAGCTTTCCGGTCTCTTAAAACTTGAGAACCTGAACCTCAACGGCAACAAGATACTGAAACTGTACATACAGAATCTGCCCGCTCTGACCACTCTGCTCTGCAGCGACAACCACATGACCGAACTTGCCCTCAACGAGTGCAAGAACATAAACGAGGTATGGGCACCGTATAACGATCTGACGACTTTCACTGTCGGCAACGCCCAGACACTCGCATTTGTCAATCTCAACTGGAACGACCTTACATATCTTGATCTTTCCGGTCTGAACTTCCTGCAGCGCCTCAACGTTGCCAACAACCAGCTTATCACTCTGGATGTCAGCAACGACCCGATGCTGACTACAATCAATGTGACCAACAACGACATGCTTAACGATCTGCGCACAGAAATGTGCCCGATGCTACGCAACGTGATCGGTTACAACGAATGGGACAACTTCTAAGACAGAGTCGATTCCGATATAATAAGCCGCTGAAAATTCAGCGGCTTTTTTTTGCATAAACGATTAATATTAATTAATTTTGTAATATGGAATACAATCTTATTGCGGATGCCGGATCAACCAAAATCGACTGGGCTCTCACTGACCTTCAGGGAGGGAAAGTGACACATTTCACTACCCGGGGATTGAACGCTCTGCTTGCGACTGCCGATCAGACAGAAAGCCTGATGAGAGAGACAGCGTCCTTTCTGCCCGAGACCTCATCGTTGACAGCCATATGGTATTACGGAGCCGGGTGTGCGACTCCGGAAATATGCGACAGAATGCGATCGGCAATAAGAGCTATTCTCAAAGCGGATGAAATATCGATATCATCCGATCTCTTGGGAGCGGCGCGCAGTCTGCTCGGCCATGAACGGGGCATAGCCTGCATTCTCGGCACAGGCAGCAACTCGTGTCTATATGACGGGCAAAACATCATCAGAAATATTCCGTCTCTCGGATTTATACTGGGAGACGAAGGAGGAGGCGCATCTCTCGGCAAACGGCTTATAGCGGATGCATTCAAAGGCTTACTGCCAAGTCCCATAACAGGCCGACTGTTCGAGAAATATAATCTGACAATTGCCGATATTCTTGACAAGGTGTACAGAAACCCGGCCCCCAACAGATTTCTCGCATCGTTTGTGCCCTTCTTACGCGACAATCTGCGGAATCCATATGTATATTCGCTTGTATATACTGAATTTCAGAACTTTCTGATACGGAATGTATCCCACTACCAAGGAGCGCATTCTCTTCCTATCAGTTTCACCGGCAGCATAGCGTTTCACTTCGCCGATGTTCTGAAAGATGCCGCGGATTCTCTCGGATTTACAGTAGGCGCAATAACGCCCCAGCCCCTTGAAGGTCTTGTGAAATATCACTATAAAAATACGCTGAAATGACAAAAGCCGCAGTCCGGATCATTTTGGGATCAATGCTTGCAGCATATGCTGTTCTGGGAACTCCAGTCGCCATGCATGCCGATGAATACTGGGATCAGAAGACCAGTCTTTTCGAACTGTTGCCCATCAACAACAATGATATCGTATTTCTCGGCAATTCGATCACGGATGGCGGAGAGTTTCATGAGTTGTTCGGAATGGACAATATAAAGAACCGTGGAATACGTTCCGATATCATGACAGGTGTCGAAAAACGGCTGGGACAGATTACAGGAGGAAAACCTGAAAAAATATTTTTGCTGATCGGCATCAACGATGTCTCGCACGGACATGCGGTAAATGTTCTCGCCCAACGATATGAAAGACTTGTAAAAAAAATACGTGAGGAATCTCCCGAAACAAGACTTTACCTGCAATCAGTCATGCCGGTCAACAACAGTTTCAAACGTTATAAAAACCTTTTCGGAAAGGAAAACNNGTTTAACAGGCGTATAGAAGAAATCGCATTGGAAAACGGCGCCACATATGTGGATCTATGGCCGTTTCTGACCGACAAAGAAGGTAACCTCAGACGTGAATTCACAAATGACGGTCTGCATCTGAACGGACGCGGATACCGCGTATGGACAGAGGGAATCCGGAATCTCGTAACAGAATAGCTGGCAATCATCTCTTGATACCGACCTCCGGGACCAATCAGACTTAACACTCTATAACGAAAACAGAAAATGATTTTTAGAAAAATATTAGGTTCAATCGCAATCGCCGGAATATGCGCCACCGCGGCCGCACAGGACCGGATAGTCATCGAGCCGCTGTTCGAATATCCCACCGCACCCGATACGATGGACGGGCTGCAGGAACGTTCGGAATATCTGCTTGAACATTTCTGGGACAATATGGATTTCAAGAAAAGAACGACAGTAGACCAGAATGCCCTCAATGACGCCTTCTCTGTCTATGTGGCGCCGATGAGATTCGCAGACGCCGTAAAGGTCGATGAATCCATACAGAAGCTTCTTTCCGAAATTTCCAAAAACCCCGCGCTGTCCCTCCAGTTCGCGAAAGCGGCGGAAGAGGCGCTGTACGGACCAAGAGCATATTACTGGAACGATGAGATATTCATCAGATTCATAGACAATGTACTGAACAACAAATCAGTCAAAAAAGAAAGAAAATTACGCTATCAGCGGTTGAAAACCCAGCTCACCAACACCCTTCAGGGAAGTGTCCCTCCGGAATTCGATTACACGACACCCGACGGGAAAAAATCCCATTATCATCCCAACGGAGTCATCACTGTCATAGAATTCGGAGATCCCGACTGTGACGATTGCAGACATGCAAAACTGAAGATGGATACAAACATATCTTTAAGTTCACTTGTAGACAAAGGGAAAGTCAACATCCTGTTCATATATGTCGATCCCGAAGAGGGATGGGAAGACAAACTCAAAGACTATCCGGCGAAATGGTATGTAGGAGCAAGCGACGAGGTTTCCGACCTGTATGACTTACGCGATACGCCTTCAATCTACGTGATAGACCGTGAAGGGCATGTGGCCGCAAAAAACATAGATGTCGACACGGCGATTACCATCGCCACCGCCGCCGCCATGCAATAATTCATTCAAGACACATCAATGACCAATATATTCAAACAGATATATATCCGCACCACCGGATATTCATACACTAATATGGGACGCCTCTTCCTGCGTCTATTCATCGGTATCATGCTGATGCAATTCGGCGTGCGACAGCTGATGCATTATCATGAAGCATCCCATATGTTTCCTTCAGTACTTGGCATGGACTCTCCTACCACCATGTCAGTCATGATCGTGATAGAAATCCTGTGTTCATTTTTCATAATGGCTGGATTCTGCACCCGGCTTATGGTCATACCGCCATTCATAGCCATGATCTTCGCGGAGCACCACCTGCTTACCCACGCCGACAACGCCAGCTATCTTATAAGCTGGTCACAGTCAGGATATCTGCCCGTAATGTTCATGGGCATATATTTTTTCATCCTTTTAGTAGGACCGGGCAAAATCTCTGTCGATTACTTCCTCTCCCTGCATTTCATACATTCCGACAATCAAAGCGAATCCGAACTTGAAGAAGTATGAAAATAGCAGTTCTTGTATCAGGAGGTGTAGACAGCTCGGTAGTCGTGGACCTTTTATATAAAGAAGGCCACGAACTGCATCTGTTCTATATCCGCATAGGGACAGACACCGGAGAGGGAGATTGTTCGGCAGACGAAGACATCGAGATGTGCACTCTTATAGCACGCAAGTACGGACTTCCTCTTAAAGTAGTGTCTCTTCATGAAGAATATTGGGACAGTGTGATGGCCTATACACTGCGCACAGTGAAAGAGGGACTGACTCCGCATCCGGATATGATGTGCAACAAACTTGTAAAATTCGGCTACTTCGAAGAGAGGTGGGGCCATGAATTCGACAAGGTAGCCACCGGGCATTACGCATCGATAGTTGAAAAAGAGGGGAAACTATATCTGGCCACGGCTGCTGATCCGGTAAAAGACCAGACTGATTTCCTGGCTCAGATAAGCTACACCCAGCTAAGCCATCTCATATTTCCTCTGGGCGATATTCCCAAAAACGAAGTTCGCCATCTGGCATCGGAAGCCGGCTTGCCGACTGCGGTCAGAAAAGATTCACAAGGGATCTGCTTCCTCGGTAAAATCAATTACAATGATTTCATAGAAAGACATCTCGGCACCCGGAAAGGGCCGGTCATAGAAATTGAGACGGGCAGGAAAATAGGTGAACACAAAGGATATTGGTTCCATACAATCGGCCAGCGCAAAGGCCTCGGACTGAGCGGCGGCCCCTGGTATGTAGTAAAAAAGAATGTACGCGACAACGTCATTTATGTATCCAACGGCTATGACACCCGCAAACAATACGGGCGAGTCATTCCTGTCGAGGAAATGCATTGGATAACCGAGAACCCTTTTGAAAATCCTGAATCCGAAAGATGCATGCCCTCTACTGACTCGAATGAATCCGCGGAAACAGATTGTATAT
>DAAV01000093.1:0-12613 GCA_001701295.1 Bacteroidales bacterium H10 | reverse complement strand
AACCGCAGACAAGGACATCCAGGGAATCGCCCCCGGACAATACGCCATAATCTACACTCCTGATCGCCGGATATGCCTCGGATCAGGAATGATAAGTATTCCGCAAGGGAGAAAAAACAGAAAAAGACATGGAGAAAGTTAGATTGGAACTTGTAGGCATAACCTACAACCAGATAGAATCGGGAGTCTATGCGGTGATATTGCAGCAGACAGGCGGAACACGCCGGATACCGATCATCATCGGTTTTCCTGAGGCCCAGGCTATCGAATGTAAGCTTCAGGAGGTCGTCACACCTCGCCCGCTCACTCACGATCTGATGGTAAATGTCATGTCATCATTCGGCATTTATCTACATGAAGTCAATATATACAAATTGCCCAACGGCGTGTTTGCGGCGGAGTTAGTGCTCGGCAACGACGAACATACCCATGTTGTCGATTCTCGCAGCAGTGACGCCATAGCGCTTGCCATACGCGTAGGTGCCCCCATATACACTACGCCAGAAGTTCTTGATGAAGCGGGATTCGAACCCGGTGACAGCGGAGCGCGGCCACAACGATCCGAAAAAGGGAAAACCTCATCCCGGCCGCAACCCACAGCGAGCTTCAAATCAGACATGAGTCTGAAAAGTATCGAAGAACTGCAGGCAGACATGCAACGTGCCGCTGAAACCGAGAATTACGAGGAAGCGGCCAAAATCAAAGAAGAGATTGACAGAAGAAAACAAAAATCTTGATAATATCTTGACCCAGACAGATCAATCACCCGAGGAAACCGCTTATTCCGGGTAGTTTATTAATGATGAAACAATTAGATTATGAAAAATAGAAAAGAACGTATTGACCTGATGGTAGATCTAATCAGGAACCATTGCATAGGCAGTCAGGAGGAACTGGCAAGCAGACTTGCCGAACACGGGTACAATGTCACACAAGCCACGTTGTCGAGAGACCTGAAAATGCTCAAGACAACCAAAGTCCCTACAGATCGGGGCACATACATGTATATTCTCCCCGACAGCAATACGCTCAAAGACAAACTGCTTGCAAAAGGCGCCGCCGACATGTCGCCAAATTTTCAAAGCGGTTTCATATCTCTCCGGATATCCGGCAATATAGCTGTCATAAAGACAAGGAACGGCTACGCTGCCGGACTCGCCTACGACATAGACATGAGCAATGCCCCTGAGATTCTGGGCACTATACCCGGTAGCGACACTATTTTTGCAGTTCTTGACGAGAATGTCAGCCAAGAGAGAGCCCTGGAAGTATTCGGGCGCCTTCTGCCTCTTGAGAAAAAACACCATCTGAGATGATAAAGGTAGCGATAACAGGAGCGGACACGTCCGACAGCGGAGAACTCATCCGGCTACTCGCCATGCACCCGGATGTGGAAATCATTTCGGCACAGGCGGCAAGTCTGCAAGGCCGTTCTCTCGCGTCGGTCCATCACGGACTCATAGGTGAGACATCCCTGACCTTCTCCGCGGCCACTGATCTTTCAAAATGTGATGTTCTGTTTGTCGGGGGAAACGACATGACAGGCGAGGAATTAACGCGTCTCCGTACAGACAGGCCGGATTTGAAAATCATTATGCTCGACAGGATTGCAGGGGTGGACGCCGAACGTCTCGACATAGTCTACGGACTTCCCGAGATAAACAGGAAACAACTCGTACGCGGAGCTACGGCTGCCGTTGTACCAGCCTCTTTCGCCTCGATGGCACTGGTATCATTGTTTCCTTTCGCGAACAGTCTTCTGTTCAACGGGGACATCGACATAAACATCTCCTCTCCCCGCCCTATTCTGGAATCGACTGACATAGACGACGTCAAAGACCAGATCAGGCAGCAACTGCGCGAAGTGCAGAGAAGTTTCTCCGGGACAATAAATATCCGCACCAGCGAATCACAGGCCAGACGGAGCGCACTGATGGATATTGAATTTGACTGCACCCTTAGTCTTCAGCAGATACTCGACCTCTATGACATATATGATGACCATCGTTTCTCTTTCGTCANNACGTCGGTGTATCCGAAGTGGCCGGCACAAACAAATGTGTCATAAGCGTGGCTAAAGGGGATTACGGTAAATGCATCATGCGTGTGGCGGCGGATTGCCGTCTTCGGGGAGGCGCCGGCGAAGCGGTACACATAATGAACCTTATGTGCGGCCTTCACGAAAAAACCGGATTGAATCTGAAAGCCATTGACTTCGATCCGGTCGGCAACGAGGGGATGGCATGATTTATCGTCATCTCGTGAAATATCCGGCCTGATTAACGTTTACTTTTTAAGTACAAACCAAATGTTTGATATATATGTCGGTCAACAAAGTTATTTTACTCGGATATGTAGGTAACGATCCCGATATCCGATATCCGGAAAAGGATCGTGCCGTCGCATTTCTGTCGCTCGCGACTAATGAGTATTATGCCAACTCCAGCACCGAGATAACAGAATGGCACCGCCTCGTGATGGGAGGACAAAACGCTCTTCTGGCTGAAAAATATATCCGCAAGGGTACACAATTATATGTGGAGGGCCGGCTTAAAAGCCGCGAATATGAAGACAAATTCAAGATCAGGCGCAGAGTCACAGAAATAATAGTCGACCGTGTCGAGCTTCTCGGAAGAAAGCAGGAACCTCCCGCACCATAAAAAACGAAACAAAACACCCAAAATATATCTGTTCTGAAATGAGAAAATGGAGAATTGAAGATTCAGCGGAACTTTACAATATTCCGGGCTGGGGTCTGAAATATTTTTCGATAAATGAGAAAGGCCATGTACAGGTGACTCCGAAAGAAGGCTGCGCGCCTGTCGACATCAAGGAAGTGATGGATACGCTGCAGCTGCGCGATGTGGATGCCCCGCTGTTGCTGCGTTTTCCGGATATTCTTGATGACCGTGNNATCAAAAAAGCTGCAGAAGAATACGAATACGAGGCCAAGAATTTTATTGTATATCCCATAAAGGTCAATCAGATGAGGCCAGTGGTCGAGGAGATCGTAAGTCACGGCAATAAATACAACATAGGTCTCGAAGCCGGCTCCAAGCCCGAACTGCACGCAGTTCTCGCAGTCAACACCCATGAGAACTCCATCATAGTATGCAACGGATATAAGGATGAGGATTATGTCGAACTGGCTCTGCTGGCACAAAAAATGGGACGTCGCATTTTTCTCGTCGTCGAAAAGATAAATGAACTCAAACTTATATCTACTGTAGCACGCAGACTGGGAATCGTTCCGAATATCGGCATACGCATCAAACTCACTTCTTCAGGCTCTGGCAAATGGGAAGAATCGGGCGGAGACGTCAGCAAATTCGGTCTCAACTCAAGCGAACTGCTTGACGCCCTCTCCTATCTTGAAAAGAACAAGATGACCGAAAGTCTTAAGCTCATACATTTCCATATAGGTAGCCAGATAACCAAAATACGCCGCATAAAGAACGCTTTGAGAGAGGCAATGCAATTCTATGTCCAACTCTCAAAGATGGGATTCAACATCGAATTTGTCGACATAGGAGGCGGTCTGGGCGTGGACTACGACGGAACACGCTCGTCAAGCGGAGAGAACTCCATGAACTATTCCATCCAGGAATATGTAAATGACTCCGTCTCGGCACTTGTCGATGCCTGCCAGAANNCTTGATGCCTGCCAGAAAAACAATCTGCCGCATCCCAACATCATCACCGAGAGCGGACGATCGCTGACAGCACACCATTCCGTGCTTATAATCCAGGTTCTCGAGACAGCTCAACTGCCTATCTGGAAAGATGACGATGAACTTGGAGAGAACCCCCATGAACTTGCTTCGGAACTATACAATATATGGGACAAGATAGACTCTTCGAGAGTATTCGAAGACTGGCATGATGCGCTGCAGATCCGCGAAGAGGCTCTGGAACGGTTCAGCCTCGGACTTCTCGATCTCAGGACACGCGCCCAGATTGAAAAATTGTTCTGGAGCGTGGCCCGTGATGTCCGCGACATGACCAGATCCATGAAACACCCGCCGGAAGAACTCCGTAAGGCAGCCCGCATGCTTCCTGAAAAATATTTCTGCAATTTCTCTCTGTTCCAGTCCCTGCCTGACTCGTGGGCAATAGACCAGATGTTCCCGATAATGCCGATCACCAGACTTGATGAAAAACCGACACGGGAATGTACGATTCAGGATGTGACATGCGATTCCGACGGGAAGATCAACCGTTTCGTTGCTCCCGCGGGAAGTTCCTATTGTCTCAGCGTGCATGACCTGAAACCGAATGAGCCTTATTACCTCGGTGTGTTCCTGGTGGGAGCATATCAAGAAATTCTCGGAGACCTCCACAATCTGTTCGGAGACACCAACGCCGTGCATATAACCCTTACAAAAGATGGATATGAGATAGCGCAGATCATTGACGGAGAGGCTGTTGCCGACGTACTCGACTATGTCGAGTACAACCCCAAGAAACTTGTCCGCAATCTGGAGAGCTGGGTGACAGCCTCCATGAAGCGTGGAGTCATTACCCCTGAGGAAGGGCGGCAGTTCCTTAACAATTATCGTTCAGGACTATACGGAAGCACATATCTGGAGCGTGACTGATGCGTAAATTTCTCAAGTTGTCATATTCGGGCACGCCTTATCACGGGTGGCAGTCACAGCCGAACGCGTCAAGCGTTCAGCAGACCCTCGAAGAAGCTCTCTCGACAATACTTCGCGTGCCTGCGCCTGTCACAGGAGCGGGAAGAACAGACACGGGCGTTCATGCCCGTGTCATGTTCGCTCATTTTGATACGGAAACTGAAATTTCAGACCGGCGCCGTTTTCTGACAGGTCTGAACCGTCTGTGCGGGCCTGCGATATCTGTATCCGATATAATCGATGTCGCCGACAATGCTCACGCACGCTTCGACGCGACATCCCGTACCTACAAATACTTCATTGTTTTCGAGAAATCTCCATTTCTTGAAGACTGCTCATGGAGAAGTCCCGGCATACTTGATATAGAGGCGATGAATGAAGCTGCTACGATACTGTTACAAACGAAAGATTTCACGTCATTCGCCAAATTGCACAGCGATGCGAAGACCAATATATGTCAAGTTTCAGAAGCACGATGGGACAAATGGCACAACAACTTCGAAGTGCCGGGTGCGGTCTTTACGATCACTGCCGACCGGTTCTTGAGAAATATGGTGCGTGCCATTGTCGGGACACTTGTGGATGTAGGCCGCGGAAAACTGACACTCGACGGGGTCAGACGTATAATCGAAGAAAAAGACAGGTGCTCGGCCGGCACCTCCATGCCCCCACAGGCCCTTTTTCTATGGGACATCACTTATCCTTACATATACCGGGATTAGACAAGCGACAAAACCAAACCATTGCTTATGACATGGAAATAAAAGAAAGAATCAAGCGGCTACGCGACGAGCTTAACCGACACAACCATAATTATTACGTGTTGAATTCTCCTGAAATATCAGACAAAGAGTTCGACATGATGATGAAAGAACTTGAAATTCTTGAAAAGGAAAATCCGGAATATGCCGATGAGCTCTCTCCTACCCGACGCGTAGGCTCCGACCTCACAAAGGGATTCGAACATGTGGTCCACGAACGACCGATGATGTCGCTTGCCAACACTTATTCCATAAGCGAAGTCGACGAATGGGCGGCGCGTATCGACAAGGCGCTTGAAGGACATGACTACAGCATAGTAGGGGAAATGAAATTCGACGGAACATCGATTTCCCTCACCTACAGGCATGGACGTCTTGTCAGAGCGGTGACACGTGGCGACGGCACCCAGGGTGATGACGTTACCGCAAACGTAAAGACAATACGCAGCATCCCATTGGAGCTGCTTCCCGGCGACTGGCCGGAAGAATTCGAGATACGCGGAGAGATTCTTATGCCATGGGAAGTTTTCGAAAAACTCAATGCGGAAAGAGCCTACAACGAAGAACCTCTGTTCGCCAATCCAAGAAACGCGGCATCGGGCACTCTGAAACTGCAGGATTCACGGGAGGTAGCCAAACGCCATCTTGACGCCCGCTTTTACTATCTGCTGAGTGACAGTCTGCCTTTCGACAACCATTATGAGAATATGCTCGCGGCGGAACACTGGGGATTCAAAGTCTCGAAAGCGATGACCGTGTTGCATTCTCTCAAAGAAATAGATGAGTATATCGCTTATTGGGATGAGCACCGTAAGGAACTTCCCGTGGCGACAGACGGACTCGTATTCAAAGTCAACTCTCTCCGCCAGCAACTCAATCTCGGTTCCACCGCCAAGTCTCCGAGATGGGCGGTAGCTTTCAAATTCAATCCCGAACGCGCATGCACTCCGCTACACTTCGTATCGTTCGAGACGGGGAGGATGGGAATCGTCACCCCGGTGGCCAACCTTGAACCCGTGCAGTTATCGGGCACAATCGTCAAACGCGCGTCTCTGCACAACGAGGACATCATGCTTGAGCTTGACATCCATGAAGGAGATTCGCTGTATGTGGAGAAAGCCGGCGAGATCATCCCGCAGATCACAGGCGTGGAGATATCCCGACGCCCCGAGGGCGCGGCAAAAATAACCTTCGTAAGGAATTGTCCGGTATGCGGCACACCGCTGCAGCGCATATTCGGAGAAGCTGCATGGTGCTGTCCCAACAAATATGGATGCCGCCCTCAGATAACGGGCAGAATAGAGCACTTCTGTGCCAGACGAATGATGAACATAGACGGAATCGGCGAAGAGACAGCCGAGCAACTCTATGAATCCGGTCTTGTGGAAAGAATCGGTCAGATTTATGATCTTACCGAGGATAAACTGGCAGGACTGGACCGTTTCGGCACTAAAGCAGCACAACGGATCATGAAAGGAATCGAGAATTCCAGAACTGTTCCGTTTGAAAGAGTATTATATGCCCTGTCAATTCCCAATGTCGGAGAGACAACTGCCAAACGACTCGCCAGAACAGTCAAAAGCATGGAAAGACTGCTTGAGATGACACTTGAGGAGCTGACCGCCATACCTGACGTCGGGCCGGTGATAGCACAGAACATCTATGATTTTCTCAGGGAACCGGTCAACATAGCCAACATCAATGATCTGAGAAACGCAGGAGTGCAATTGGAACTTTCCGCCGATAAAATGATTCCCGCAGGAAATTCTCTCACCGGAAATACAATTGTGATATCAGGAACTTTCCTGCATCACAGCCGTGACGAATACAAGGACATAATAGTCGCGCACGGAGGGAAAAACTCCGGAAGCATATCAAAAAAGACGACATTTGTTCTTGCCGGTGAAAATATGGGACCTGCAAAACGTGACAAATGTACCCAGCTCGGCATTCCAATGATATCGGAAGAGGAATTTCTCGGCATGATCACTCCCTCCGAATAATCGGACACGCTGAGGACAGAACCGCGGTATTGATCAAAATCAAATTTTAACCGATCTATATAATAAACTTAATAATGAAAATTTCACCATCCTTATTATCCGCCAATTTCGCGGATTTACGTCCAGATATCGAAATGATCAACTCGTCGGAATGCGATTATCTGCATATGGACATAATGGACGGAGTATTTGTACCGAACATATCATTCGGATTTCCTGTCATGAAAGCCGTCAGCAAGATCTGTACAAAACCACTCGACGTGCATCTCATGATAGTAGAGCCGCAGAAATGGATATCACAGGTCAGGGACTGTGGAGCGGAAATAATGAACGTACATCAGGAGGCATGTCTGCATCTGCACAGCTGTGTCCAGCAGATCCATCAGGCAGGCATGAAAGCCGGAGTCACTCTTTGCCCAGCCACTCCCGTATCGACACTTACCGACATAATAGAAGATCTTGATCTTGTATTGCTCATGTCTGTGAATCCGGGATTCGGAGGACAGCCGTTTATCGAACATACTCTACGCAAGACGGAGGAACTGCGGCGACTCATCGCCGCCACCGGCTCAAAGGCAGAGATAGAAATAGACGGAGGGGTAAACCTTACGACAGGCGCGGCTCTTGCCTCAGCTGGCGCGGACATTCTTGTGGCCGGAAGTTTTGTATTCGGCTCCGAAGATCCGGCCAGAACAATCAGTGACCTCAAAAATTTAGAAGCGGTTTAAAATCATTAGAAATGCTTGATATGATTCCTTTGGCAATTTTCGATGCCAGCGAGTTTTTCCAATGGTTTGTCAACCATGCAAACTATTGGTTCGTATTCATCTTCATGGTAATAGAAATNNTAAAGCAGTTTCATTCCTTTCCCGTCTGAAGTCATAGTGCCGCCGGCCGCCTATCTGGCCTGCCGCAATTATGGAGTGGGAGCCGACATGAATGTCTATATGGTGGTTATATTCGCGACTCTCGGGGCACTCGTCGGAGCATTTATCAACTATTATCTCGCGCTGTGGGTAGGACGACCCGTGGTCTATAAATTTGCCGACAGCCGTCTGGGACATGCCTGTCTTATCGATCGCGCAAAAGTAGAGAAAGCCGAAAAATATTTTGACAAGCACGGTGCGGTGTCGACATTTATAGGACGTCTTATCCCGGCGATCCGGCAGCTGATATCCATTCCTGCGGGAATTTCGAAAATGAATGTCGCACAATTCGCCATTTTCACCACTCTCGGCGCGCTTGTATGGAATTCGATACTCGGCGCGCTGGGCTACTGGCTGTCTGTCCACGTCGATCCCGCGATGCTTTTCGATAAGATCGAGGAATACAACCGTTATCTCAGCTGGGGAGGATATGCTTTATTCGGCCTCTGCGTGATCTACATCCTCTGGAACGCCTTCCGCAAGAAAAATACAGACATCAGACAGTGAGGCAGAGGGTGGTGACGTAGGCTATATAGATCAGCACCATGACGGCTCCTTCGGAACGGCGGATTGTCCTGTTGCCCACAAACCATCCTACAGCCCAGAAAAGAAGACTCGCGACCATAAGCACCGACAGATCGAAGATATCTATTCCTCCGAAGGGCAAAGGCTTGACAATGGAAGTCACTCCGAGCACGAAGAATATATTGAATATGTTCGAACCTATCACATTGCCTATGCAGATGCCCGGCGATCCCTTAAGAGCAGCAACGACCGAGGTGGCAAGTTCAGGCAGAGACGTCCCGGCCGCAATAATAGTCAGACCGATCATCGCCTCCGACATGCCGAGAGATCGCGCTATACCTGAAGCTCCGTCGACAAACCACTGACCGCCCAGCACAAGACCTGCGAGACCTCCGCATACGTATATCAGAGCTTTCCAAAGCGGAAGGCTCTTTTTTTGTACGCTATCTTCAGCCACAACCGGTTCAGGGGCCTTTTTAGCCTGTGCGAACGTGAACCGCATAAACACCAGAAAGAAAAGAAACAGAAGAATACCGTCGACACGTGTGACTTCCATTGATGTCCCGTCAAGCCACGGAGCACAGCCAATGGCAAGCAATGCCGCCGAAGAGAGTATGACCAGTGGAATCTCATTTACAAGAATTCCGCCTTCTATCCTGATGGGCTTGATGAGTGCGGAAATACCGACTATGACCAGAATATTGAATATGTTCGACCCGACGATGTTTCCCACCGCCATAGCCGAAGATGCATTAAAAGCACTTGTGAGCGACACCACAAGCTCGGGAGCACTGGTCATCATCGACACAACCGTCAGTCCTACCATAAAATCAGACATTCCCATACGTCTGGCAAGAGCGGAAGCACCGTCGGTCATAAAATTGGCTCCTCCAAGAATAAGGAGGAGCCCTATTATAAATAGAATTATATTCACGCCTTCTTAATCTTTCTGTAGAGAACAAGCGACGGCTGCCGCAAGTTCACGTGCGGATGAAATGGATTCTTCATCAAGAGTCTGACGCATGGTCATCGACGCAACCATCGGCATCTTCATCCGCTCACAATATTCCTGAATGCGCGCTATTGCCGCACCTTTGGCCCATGTATATCCTCCGAAAGCCGCGAACACCTTATTCTGGATCTCACGTGTTTCCATAGCGTTCATAAATGCCTCGACAGGAGGAAACAGTCCCATCGAATAAGTGGCGCTTCCGACTATCAGGCCCTGATATCTGAATGCATCCGAGATCATATCGCTCATCGAGGAGTGGGAGGCGTTGTGTATGCGTATATTCCTGACCCCCGAGCGGCATAATTCACGTGCGATGACCTCGGCGACTTCCGCTGTATTCCCGTACATGGAACCGTAGATTATTGTCACGCCCGGTTCAGATTTATAAGCGGAAAGTTTATCGGTGATCGCCAGTACTTCTTCTATCCTTTCATGCCATACCGGGCCATGGGTCGAACAGATATAATCAAGAGGAAGAAGAGCCGAAAGCTTGGCAAGGGCGCGCTGGACAAATTTGCCATATTTGCCGACAATGTTTGAATAATAACGATACATCTCAGGGAAGAAATGATCCGTTGACATTTCGGAATCAATTACACCTCCGTCAAGAGCACCGAATGTTCCGAACGCATCTCCTGAGAAAAGAAGCCTGCAATCCTCCAGCCATGTCATCATAGTCTCCGGCCAATGGACCATAGGTGTGAGAAAAAAACGCAATTTCCTGTCTCCGAGATCGAGAGTGTCACCATCCTTGACTTCAACAAAACGATTGTCATCATCGATATGATAAAAGCCCTTGATCATCGAAATAGTCTGTGAGTTGCCGACTATCTTCACGTCAGGATAGGACAGCACGACTTCGGGTATGGAACCGCTGTGATCCGGCTCCATATGATTGATCACAAGGTAATCTATCTTACGCCCGGGGGCGACAGACTCGATATTGTTCAGAAATTCGCGTACCTCATCGATGCGCACAGTGTCTATCAGAGCGAGGCGGCTTCCGCCATCTACTATATATGAATTATAGCTCACGCCATATGGCAGAGACCAGAGGCCTTCGAAAAGAGCGGTCACCCGGTCATTCACGCCGGCATAGTATACTCCTTTGGTAATTTCCTTGAAGTTCATAGTGTATATATGAATGTTTTGATCACTTACTTAAGACATACTTACTTATTTGGTACAAATATAATCGATTTCTCCGAAAGAGTCACGACTAAAAGCTATTTTTTTGTAATTTTGCATCCGGAAACNNCATAGAATATGAAAGTAGCCCTGATTACAATTCTGATGCTCGTGGTGTCGAATATATTTATGACATTCGCGTGGTACGGACACCTGAAACTCAATAATGCCGGCATATCAAAGAACTGGCCTCTCATAGCAGTGATATTGCTTTCCTGGGGGATGGCATTTCTTGAATATTGTTTCATGATCCCCGCCAACCGTATAGGATTCAGAGATAACGGAGGCCCGTTCAATCTGTTCCAGTTGAAAATAATACAGGAAGTAATTTCGCTTACCGTATTCACAGTGATTGCTATGCTGCTTTTTCAGGGAGAGAAACTTCACTGGAACCATATAGCAGCCTTCGTATGTCTTATGGCGGCNNCCTGCCATCCTCAAATTAATAAGCTGTCAAACAAAGAAAGACTCATAATTTTTGTCGAAGAAACATTGAAACAATCAGACCCGTCAGTATAAAACAGTTACTTAATACATCTCTTATGAAAATATACATAGCGCCCGTCCAAGGGCATACCGACGCGGCATGGCGTCACTTCCATCAGAAAACATATGGCGGAGACAACAGTTATTTTACTCCGTTTATCCGCTGTGATCATGGGGAACTGCGCAAACAGGATCTTAAAGATTTCACATCTCCGCTGAACGATAACATAGACCTCGAACCGCAAGTCATTTTCCGAGATATGGACGAACTCGATATTCTGCTGTCGCGACTCGCAGCCGAGGGTGCTGAAAAGGTAAACCTCAACATGGGTTGCCCATTTCCATTGCAGACAGGCAAAGGACGGGGAGCCGGATTTCTCCGTAATGTAGAAGAGAGTAAAAAAATACCGATTATATTAAACAAATATCCTGCACTTTCGTACTCGGTTAAAATGAGACTCGGTTACGAAGATCCGAACGAATGGAAAAATATCATGCCGATATTGAATACTCTGGATCTGCGCCACATTGCCGTGCATCCCCGCGTAGCACGCCAGCAATATTCAGGAGATCTTTATTTTGATCAGTTTGAAGCCATTCTGTCGGAAAGTCAGAATTCCGTAATATTCAACGGCGAGATACATACACCCAATGATATTGAAAATATTATCAGGAAATATCCCTCCATAGCCGGAGTGATGACCGCACGTGGAATTCTGGGACGCCCCTCTCTTGCGCAAGAATATGAAAGCGGCAAGGAATTGGACAAAATAGAACGAATCTCAAAAATGCTTGAGTTTCACCGGATCCTTTTCGATCACTACTCTTCAATATAATGCGGGGATTCACAGATAATATCCAAGATCAAACCATTCTGGGAATATGCAGAAGAGGAAATAGGTCGCAAGGCATGGAAGGCAATCAAAAAAGCGGGAAATATCGCCAAGTACCATTCAGCCGTAGCCATGATAGAATAAGTTATCGGCATTCGATGACACCCTCCATCTAAAAATTCCCGGTCTTTCAAATCAAGACCGGGAATGTATTTTCACAGCATTGGC
Source organism: Bacteroidales bacterium H10 (assembly GCA_001701295.1). Classification (GTDB taxonomy): domain Bacteria; phylum Bacteroidota; class Bacteroidia; order Bacteroidales; family Muribaculaceae; genus Lepagella. Next base: position 14 of record DAAV01000093.1, on the reverse strand, counting down.
ATATCCTGTATGCT
>DAAV01000174.1:7837-11167 GCA_001701295.1 Bacteroidales bacterium H10 | reverse complement strand
CCATGCCGCCCCGGGATGTGAGAGCCAATCTACGCGGATTTTCGGTCAGTAAAAGAAAACCACACTCAAGCCAGGGAGCCGCCGCAGTCATAAGGGTCTGCAGCGCGCCGGAACCGAAAGCTGCCTCAAAACGATCGAGGGGCAGACCCTCGCGGGTTCGCAGTCGTGTCATTATCATTTCCTCGCGGAGTTCATCATCGCCAAGGCATTCTGTACCTACAGGAGGATCTCCTTTTTTTTCAAGCCAGAAAGAGAGGTATGCCCTCAGATCGGGTAAATTGGCCATACGCGTTCTTGCGCCATCATAACTGTGGGCTCCGGGACCAAGGCCGAAATATGGACGCCCGTTCCAATAAAGACTGTTGTGGCGTGATCGGAAACCGTCGCGGGCATAATTCGAGATCTCATAATGTTCATAACCGGCCTCTCTGAGTCTTGAAGAAAGCCATCGGAACATTTCTATGCTGTCTTCCTCCGGTTGCACGGCGACTTTTCCGCTGTCGCGCATACGGGTAAGAGCCGTGCGTTCCTCATACATGAGCGAATAGACCGATATATGTTCCGGATTCATATCCACAACGCCTTCCACCGACGTCCGGAGAGAATCAAGCGTCTGTCCCGGCAGTCCGAACATAAGATCAAGACTTATATTGTCAAAATCTTTCCTCAGGATATAAAAGGCCTCTTTCGCCGTGGCGGCGTCATGCCTTCTGCCTATTGTCATCAGTTCGGAATCCACAAGAGACTGTACACCCATGCTCACACGGTCGACTCCGCACTCGCGCCAGACAGCGGATTTACGAGAGGAGACATCATCCGGATTTACCTCAATAGTAAATTCTCCGGTCTCGCCAAGCAAGCCTTTCAACCCTCCGGCGAGCCTTCTGAACTCTTCATCGGGCATCAGTGAGGGTGTGCCTCCACCTATATAAAGCGTCTTTGGACCTCCTCCGGAAAAGAATGCCATATCCGGAATCCTGGATGACGCCTCTTCAAGCAAGGCCGTCACATAATCGCCCCACACTGCCACCCTGTCGCCGACAGAATAGAAATCGCAATATATGCACCGTTTCCTGCAAAACGGCACATGCACATATATTCCGGCAGAGGTCCCCATATGTCAATTTTACTGTAAATTTAAATTTTAATTGCAAAAATAACAAAAAATGCCAAATATGTTACATAACATAAAAGTAAGTTGCGCATAATAGCACAATTTTTGCTAAATTGCGGACGAAAAGGATGGAGATTATCCATTTTACACACAAATATTGCCACCAAAACTCTTAAAATCTTATATCTTATGAAGATTTACAAAACCAATGAAATCAAAAACATCGCCCTGTTAGGATCAAAGGGCGCCGGGAAAACCACACTCGCCGAATCTATGATTTACGAGTGTGGAGTTATAAAACGTCGCGGAACGGTTGACGCAGGCAATACCGTATCCGACTATTTTCCCGTAGAGAAAGAGTATGGTTACTCCGTATTCTCGACTGTTTTCAATGCCGAATTCAACAATAAGAAACTCAATATAATCGACTGTCCGGGAGCGGATGACTTCGTGGGCAACGCATACACCGCCCTCGGCGTGTGCGACATGGGGCTTATTCTTGTCGACGCCCAATATGGTGTAGAGGTAGGCACACAGAATATCTTCCGTACAACCTCCGCACTCAAGAAACCGGTGATCTTCGCCTTCAACCAGATGGATGCAGAGAAAGCGGACTTTGACAATGTCATGGAACAGCTCCGCGACTCATTCGGTCCGCGTGTTGTCCAGATCCAATATCCTCTCGAATCAGGCCAGGGCTTCCACTCCATGATCGATGTTCTTCTTATGAAGAAATATGAATGGGGTCCGGACGGAGGAGTTCCGACCATCAGCGACATTCCCGCCGACCAGCTTGACAAGGCCCGCGAACTCAACCAGATTCTCGTTGAAGCCGCGGCCGAGAACGACGAGACACTTATGGAGAAATTCTTCGAACAGGGAAGCCTCACAGAAGACGAGATGCGCGAAGGCATACGCAAAGGACTTGCGGACCGTTCGATATATCCTGTAGTGCTTTTGTCCGCAGCCAAGGACATGGCGGTGCGCCGTCTGATGGAATTCCTCGGAAATGTCTGCCCGTTCGTAAGCGACATGCCGGCACCTGTCACCACGACAGGTGTTGAAGTCAAGCCCGACGCCGAAGGTCCGGTATCGGTATTCTTCTTCAAGACTTCGGTGGAACCCCACATCGGCGAAGTATCATATTTCAAAGTGATGAGCGGCACTCTTAAAGCCGGAGTCGATCTTGAGAACGCCACGCGCGGAGGAAAGGAGCGTCTCGCCCAGATCTTCACGGTATGCGGACAGCTCCGCAATCCTATCGATGCACTTGAGGCAGGCGACATAGGCGCAACTGTCAAACTGAAAGACGTGCGCACAGGAAATACGCTCGACGAGAAAGGATGTGAGTATCAGTTTGATTTCATCAAATACCCGGCGCCAAAGTATGTCCGCGCCATCAAGCCTGTGACAGAAAGCGACGGTGAGAAACTGTCGGCCATCCTGACACGCATGCACGAGGAGGATCCCACTTGGGTGATCGAGCAGAGCAAGGAGCTCAAGCAGACACTCGTCAAGGGTCAGGGAGAATTCCATCTGCGCACACTGAAATGGCGTATTGAGAACAATGAGAAACTTCCCATCACGTTCGAGGAGATGCGTATACCCTACCGCGAGACAATCACCAAAGCCGCACGCGCCGACTACCGTCATAAGAAACAGTCGGGTGGCTCCGGACAATTCGGAGAGGTGCATCTGATCATCGAGCCTTATACCGAAGGGATGCCCGAACCTGACGGCTACAAATTCGGCAGTCAGGAATTCAAACTAAAAGTGCGCGACAAACAGGAGATTCCTTTGGAATGGGGCGGCAAACTTGTAGTCTATGACTGCACTGTCGGAGGTTCGATCGATGCCCGGTTCATACCTGCGATCGTGAAAGGTCTGATGGACCGCATGGAGCAGGGACCCCTCACCGGTTCGTATGCGCGTGAACCACGTGTCATGATATATGACGGCAAGATGCACCCGGTGGATTCCAATGAAATATCGTTCCGTCTTGCGGGCCGCAACGCGTTCAGCGAGGCTTTCCGTCAGGCAAATCCCAAGATCCTAGAACCGATCTATGATGTGGAAGTGCTGACACCCGGCGACACCATGGGCGACGTGATGAGCGATCTGCAGGGACGCCGCGCCATAATCATGGGCATGGAATCGGAAAACGGCATAGAAAAGCTAAACGCCAAAGTTCCCCTGAAAGAGATGTCGAGCTATTC
>DAAV01000174.1:3476-7756 GCA_001701295.1 Bacteroidales bacterium H10 | reverse complement strand
GACCCAGACCGAAGAGTAAACTTCAATCAGAAAAACATAAAGGGGATATGGCTGAGCCATATCCCCTTTATATTTTTTAGCTATCATAGCTATTACCGATCTATAATTTATAAATTACGCAAGCGGTAATCGAAAGCCGAGAGTGCGGCTTTCGCTCCCTCCCCCATTGCTATGACGATCTGCTTGAAAGGCACCGTCGTACAGTCTCCGGCGGCATAAACACCCGGCACATCGGTCCGGCACATAGCGTCGACTTCTATCTCCCCGCGCGGGCTTATCCCTATCTGAGCCCCGAATACTTCAGTGTTCGGTTGCAGTCCGATCTGCACGAACACTCCCGACAGAGGATAATGTGTCACAGTTCCCGTAAGCCTGTCTCTGACATCAAGACCTTCGAGAGTCTTGCCGTCACCCGTGACCTTCTCGACAGCTGACGAGAGATGGATGTCAACATTCGGAAGTGAACGCAGTTTATCCTGAAGCACCGTATCCGCCTTCAAGGTATCGAGAAACTCAAACAGATCGACATGGCGGCAGATCGCCGCCAGATCAATCGCGGCTTCGACACCAGAGTTTCCCCCTCCGACAACGGCGACATCCTTTCCGGCAAAGAAAGGTCCGTCACAGTGCACACAGAATGCCACTCCATGGCCGATATAGTCATTCTCTCCCGGCACATTAAGCCTGCGCCAGCGCGCGCCGGTAGCGATTATGATCTCGGGCGCCTCGAAAGTCTCGCCACCTTTCACGCGGACACGCTTCATCTTACTTTTCAGATCCACTTCCTCTACGGTGCGTGAATCGTAGATTCTGACAGGATAGTCGAGCATATGCGCTCGCAGATCATAGGCGAGTTTCTCGCCTGTTGTGTGAAGCACAGATATGACATTGTCTATGCCTGACGTCTCTTTTACCTGTCCGCCGACAGAAGAGGCCACTACAGCCACATCAAGACCTTTGCGGGCCGAATATATCGCGGCCGCCGCACCGGCCGGTCCACCCCCAATCACAATAAGATCCGATCTCCTTATCTCTGACGGTGCGGACGGCTCCTCACTGCCGAAACGCTCTTCCAATCTATCGAGAATTTCTCCAAGCGAGCCTTTCCCCACCCATATCTGCTCTCCGTTGGCGTAAACAGTCGGAACGGATTTCACACCAAGTGCCTCCGCCTCCGCGACAGCCATATTTCCATCCACTGTTTCAGATGTAACCCTGTCGTTGAAAAGAGCCATCTGGTTAAGAGCCTGCACCACATCGGGACAGTTCGTACATTCAAGAGAGACATAAGTCGTAAGAGATATATCCCCTTTAAGTCGGGCTATGCGTGACTGCACAGCCTCGTCAGGGAGGGTACGGCCCTGTCCGTCGGCATTCATGACAGCAAGCAACAGAGAAGTAAACTCATGTCCGCCCGGGATGCAGCGGAACGATATGCCTGTCGGCACACCATCACGCACAAGCGTTGCGACAGCCCTGTCACTGTTGATTCCTTCGATTTCGATTCCTATCTTTTCCGAAGCTCCGGCGAACTCAGTAAAAAATTCAATCATTTCCTTTCCTGCCGCTGAAGATGTGTCGCAGGAGATCCTTATAATATAATTATGCTTCAGGGTGGCGAATATCTGCCTCACCTGATCAAGCAATTGTCTGTCTAATGCCATGATTCATATGAGTTATTACAATAGAAGGCTGTCCACGCGGGCAGCCTTCATATCGGGATTGTACTTAATTATGTCAAAGTTTGCCGACAAGATCAATACTTGGCTTAAGTGTCTCGGCGCCTTTCTTCCACTTTGCCGGACAAACGTCACCGGGATGACCGGCTACGAAAAGAGCGGCTTCGACTTTTCGCACAAGTTCGTCAGCGTTACGGCCTATGTTGTTGTCCTGAACCTCGGCGATCTTTACGAGACCTTCCGGATTCACGACAAACGTACCGCGATAAGCCATACCGTCGCCTTCGATCATCACGCCGAACGCACGGGCCAGCAAGCCGGTAGGATCGGCAAGCATCGGGTATTCTATTTTCTTGATTCGGTCGGAGGTGTCATGCCATGCCTTATGCACGAAATGAGAGTCCGTGCTCACGGAATATACCTCTACTCCCATTTCCTTCAGTTCGGCATACTTCGACTGAAGATCCTCAAGTTCGGTCGGACATACAAAAGTAAAGTCTGCGGGATAAAAGAAAAATATCGCCCATTTGCCTTCTATATCCTTGTTTGTAACCTCGCGGAATTCTCCGTTCTGATATGCCTGGACTTTGAATTCGGGCAGTTTCGCATTGATAATCGGTTCCCTCACAATTTTGTTATCTTCCATAGTTTAAAATTGTTAAAATTAAATTTACGACATAGTCAAACGGACTGCCATTTATAATAGTGTCAGTCTGTTCTCTGAGATAAAAACACATCGTAAGCCGGGAAAGTTCATATCCGGTGTACATGTCAGACATATCTGTCAGAATACCGCAACCTCTTCTTTTTATATTAACTACTTAATTTATTTACGGAGAGGATCGATAAAACGCATCCGGTCGTTATCGGCGATAGCCTGCTCGATCTTTCTGATTATCCGGTCTCTTTTCGTATAAAAATACTTGTATGTGTATCCGCACATCTCGCTCACAAAGCGGGGCATGTATCCCGCATATATAAGTGCTGTCATCATGAGATCCTCGTCAGAAAGTGTAGAACATTTCTCCCGCAACTCCACAAGGATGTTGTCCATGTGGGCGTTGACTTCCTTCTCGACATTCTCTCGGCTTATTTCCTTCCGCATTTTCCGGAACATATCCTCAAAATCGGATATGATCGTCTTCTTGACAGTCGGCGAGTTCTTTTTGGTTATGTATATTTCGGATATCTTATAGAAGAATTCATTCCTGTTACGAAACAAAGATTCTACCGCAGACTTCAAGCGCATCTCATTGTCGCGGGCATCGGAAAGTTCCGCCACTGCCTCAGCGAGTTCCTTGCCTGTCATATCAAGCTTACGGTCTATCTCTGTCAGACGTGAGCTAAGAATATCCACCTCTTCCCCTCTGGCCTTCAGATCGGCTTGCAGCAATTCAAGATTATGCAGGTTAAGATTAAGTTTATCGGCCATATGCCTGAGATTGTCTTCTTTTTCGGAGACGACTTCGGAAAGGCGGGAATTTTCTTTGATACTGTCATCAAGTTCAGTGCTTATGAGCATTATATCGGTTGCTTTCTTCTGAATTTCAAGATTCTTTTTTCGGATTCGGAGTCGATGGAATGTCCAAAACAATATGGCAAGCAACAGCGCGAGGACAATCGAAATAATTAATGCATTCCTGAAATCACTCGCCCTCTCTTTCTCACACACCGCCTTTACATCATAATAATCACGTTGCGCCGCGACCACTGACTGTCTAAGAATATCATATACAAGTCTATTCTGAAGAGAGGAAGCACTGTCTTCATATAATAAAGATTTTTTATAATCTCCTTTCATATCGTATAATAAAGATTTACCTTGGTATACCCTCCCGGAATCTTCCGGTAAAACTGATAGAGAATCAGCCAATTCGAGAAAACATTCAGCGGCTTTTAAATCTTCTTTATATAATGCTATCCTGGAATTATAATAAAAATATGAGGAACTTGCATTTTCTATATTTATCACTTCTGATATTAAATTCAAACACGAATCAGCGGCCATAAACATACCCTTATCAACCAAACAGGCAAATTTTTGCTTTGTGTTATTNNCAGATGCTATATTATTGATACTGTCAAACAGAAGAATTGCTTTTGACAATCTGCTGGATCCAGACAAATTTATTGCATAATCGCTTGCAGCAAAAAGAGCATCTCTGTGTTTCCCATATTTATCAAAATAATTCATTGCTTCCAAATGACATTCCGCCGCCTGTTCCCAATTGCATGTATTTGACAATATATCTCCCTTTAATTGTGCAATTTTAGCTCGCCAATATTCATAATTATTGTCAAAAGCAATTTCGTATGCTTTTGATGCGACAACTATTGCTTTTTCAGGTCGACCATTATCGAAATACAGATATCCTAAGAAAAATAATGACTTCATCAGATTGTAATCTTCTTTTTGCCTATTAAAATAAATACATGCAAAATTTAAAAGAGAATCGGATTTCAAAGGAATAAACTTTTTATAACAGGCATGAGCTAAAAGTAGAGCATGCATTGCTTTCAGCCTATCTGATGTCAAATTATCAACATCAATATTATTTAATATTTCTAATGCTGAATCTGGTTGGGTCGGCATATTTACAG
>DAAV01000174.1:0-3448 GCA_001701295.1 Bacteroidales bacterium H10 | reverse complement strand
GGCACACAACCTGAAAACATCAAGATACACGACAGTATTACAATAATACAAACTTTGTATACCATATCTTTCACTTGCAATTCAATAAAATAGAATAGATATTTCTCTATACAACCATAAGATAAAATATCCAATGATCGTGAAATGCAAATTTAAACAAATTATCAATATATAAAAAATGAAAAAAATTTATTCATCAGATTCAATTTATCATTATCGCAACTCGCTGATAGTATGATATTTTATTAAGTGATGGATTTTAATAATTTCATCATATTTGCAATCGATTAATACACAACGCATTACAACCATACATGATGAATAAAATCTGATTCTCAATTTGATAAAAAATTAATTATTATATCTAATTTTGCATNNATTAAACATATGAAAAAATTACTGTCATTTTTTGCATTTATCGCAATCACAGGTTTAGTAGTTGCACAAGCTCAGACTCATACCTCTACGATTGGCAAGAACACAACAAAAGTGGTATTTACTAACAAAAGCACTCCGTCACGACCGCGCATGCCGGCTCATCAACGGATCAGTGCGGAGTATCTGGATGGTATTCTTAATATTGAATTCCAAATACCGGAAGGCGAATGCAAATTAGAGTACATAGTAACCTCAACATATCAATATAGATATACTGTATTTGATTCAAATTCTCCGACAGATATTAATATCGGTTCAGTCAATGGTAGAATTGAATTAACAATTACCACTTCATTCGGAAACGAATATGAAGCCATAATTGACTTTGATGAATAATTACCGCCAAGACTTAGCGGCATATTTATATGCCTATTTATTAACTTTTAAAATCACCAGAATCATNNTTGGTTACTCTCTCCTGTATTTTTGATTTCCTGTCAGGAAACATATGTTGATGCTCCCGCACCGCATGTAGAAACTCCGACGGTGACAACCCGTTCATACACAATACCCCCCGATACTGCTCTTTCCAGGCTAAAATCATTTCTCGCCGCCAATGTAAAAAATACGAGAAATGGGGAAATACCGGAAATAGAAGAAATTTATCCTGTCGTATTATCGACACCAACGACAAGAACCGTTACCACTGCCGGACGCAAACCGGACACCACTCTCTACGTAGCCAACTACACAGCAAATTCCGGATTCGCCATTATTACGGCAGATTCCAGAATTGAAGATGAAATTATAGCTGTAATAGAAGACGGCAATCTCCCTGCAGAAGTGATGAATGAGGCTCTTCAAGAAATGGGACTTACAAGTAGACCGATAGATCCGGATTATCCTACTACAGGTCCGGAAATGATTACTATTTCGGGCCAAAAAGAAATAAATCCTAATACATTCTCACTTTACACTCCAACAAGAAAAGATTCATTGGTAGGTAATTATACAAAGCCTATATCTCTTAATAATTACGAAGCCAATAATACAACAGAAGATTCAAACTGTTTTATAGAGAAATACATAAGTACGATCTGTCTTGATTACGCAATAAGATCTAAAAAAGAGGTTGAAAATAAAACAAATGATGATAAATTTCACGATCAAGTAACCAATAATCCTCTAATTACGACTGACCCTGACGTATCACCATATACCTACAACACATATTATGAGGATTGGACCATAACAGAACAAGTACAACCTCTTCTGTCTCCTTTCGAAAAATGGACACAGGGATTCCCATTCAATAACCTGCTTCCTGCAGGTAAAAAAACAGGATGTGTTCCCTTGGCAATAGCTAAAATAATGACCTTTTTCAAAACCCCNNACTCAAAATTTTATTGCAAACGGATATAAGATCAATTGGGAAGCCTTGACAGCCAATCATCTTTCTGCCATCGGATCAAAATCAGCAGCATATCTTTTGAAAAACATCACAAACGGTACTAAGGCCCTTATGTTTAGCGGAGGGACATTTACATTTCCGTGTGAGGCTATTGAATACATGAAAGGTAAAGGATTTCCGCAAGCCAAAAGGCACCGGTACACCTATACTCTTTGTATGAACCAATTAAAAGAAGGCAAACCTCTTCTTATTTATGCCATTCCCAAATACTGGGACATTACAAAGAGTCACTGCTGGAATATCGACGGATATAAGATACAATATCGGAATAAAGTAACGGAATGTTATGATGGTACCAAACTTATATCAACAAGAAAAGAAAAAAAAGAACTTGAGATGCTACATTGCGACATGGGATGGGGTGGAAAGTGCAACGGCTATTATGTATCAGGCGTATTTAAACCTTATTTCGAAAATACTGAGTTTGATAATCCTGATGCTAACAATACCGGGGGCTGGTATTACGTTAGATATATGAGATTAATCGCTTATTAGCAATTTGTTTATTTCATGATATGGGTCAAAAGTACTACGGCTGTATCTAATCTAAAATAATCTTCTAAACGAATTAATATGATACGATCTTTTTCAATCTTTCTTATTGCAAGCTTAGTCCTTCTTGTCTCCGGATGCGACAAATTCCACAATGGAGGTTATCCCAAAGAAACGCGTATACCTTCTGATGGCGAGTTTCATACAATTTCCGGGAATTCGAACATACCGGTCCAAATCGAACTATACAAAAAAGGGAAAAGTAATTACGTCCTTTTCTCTGATTCTGAAATCATCAATCGGGATACGGTTTATCTTATTCTTGACAATCTTACTGTCAAAGCCGTATACAATGACAACAAATTATTCGTAAAGTCCGACAGCAAGGAACATGAAAGCTATAATATTTCATGGCTTGACTGCAACGATGAAGTGTTGATCAACGTAAAGACAAGATAGACCTTTAAGTAAGTATCGAACAATTCAATTTAATTTTATATATGAAAACAATTACAACACTAATCTCGGTATTCGCCATACTCGTCATAACACCACACGCATTCGCACAAGATAAGGTCATTGACGGCGATAGTACAGAAACAAATGCAATATCCAAGAGCAGTCCTGTTTTCAGAAACATATACGGCGAACTTTTCGGTGCGTCAAATCTGATAGGCGTAACATATGATTCCCGATTCAAAGCAGGCTCAAAATGGGGATATCGGGCAGGGCTCGCATATGCAGTCGCCATACACCCGTCGCAAATGCTTTTTTATCATGGCAGTGATCATGCCATTTCCGTTCCTCTTGCAATAAACGGAATTTTCGGAAAAGGCAACAATTATTTCGAGGCGGGTCTCGGCTTTTCTCCAGGCATTACAGTCTCTATACGGGACAATATAATATATGACACACTTCCCGACGGATCCGAGTATATCAGAAAAGACGGTACATATACACATTCTGACTTTTACGGAGATATTTTCATGGATCTCGGTTACAGATACCAACGACCAAGCGGATTTATGTTCCGCGCAGGTATCTCGCCGGCAGTGAATATGGTCGGCAGCTGGTCAAGTTTCTTATTGCGGCCCTATCTGAGTTTCG
>DAAV01000029.1 GCA_001701295.1 Bacteroidales bacterium H10 | reverse complement strand
TGCTATCGCGGACGGTTGTACCGCTGTTGACAGCCATACACTCAACTCTTGACCTCACAAAATGGTATGCTCGTGAGCATATCGTACTCTGTCTTCTCCCGGCATTCTTCATAGCCGGTGTGATTGCTGTGTTCGTAAGTCAGGGGGCGGTGTTAAAATATTTCGGTGCAAATGCAAAGAAATGGGTGTCATATACCGTGGCTTCAGTATCGGGAGGCATCCTTGCCGTGTGTTCATGCACTATTCTCCCATTGTTTACCAGCATTTACAAACGTGGAGCGGGTCTTGGCCCGGCAATAGCGTTTCTATATTCCGGGCCGGCCATCAGCATACTCTCGATAATCCTCACAGCCCGTATCCTCGGACTGGAAATGGGACTTGCCCGTGTAATCGGTGCCGTTACCTTCGCTGTGGTAATCGGTCTTGTTATGTCGTTTATCTTCCGTAAAGAAGAACGGGATAAGGAGGCTGCACAGATGAATATCGTCCCACCGCCGGAGAAACGCCCGCTTTGGCAGACCGCTGTGTTCTTCTTTACTCTCGTGGCAATCCTTGTGTTCGCCAACTGGGGCGCACCGGCGGCAATCGACCGTGGTATCTGGGCTGCTATCTACGGGGCTAAATGGTGGATAACATCAGCCCTTGCAATAGGTCTGTGCGTGATGCTTGTGAAGATACTCCATCTTAAAGCCCGATGGATTATCCTCGGAGCTGTTGCCGTTGCTATTTCAGCTTTCATCGCAAATGTTTTCATTCCCGATGCAAAACTGGCTCCCCTTGTGCCTATGATAGTTTCTGTCGCTGTACTTGCAATCATATTGCTATGCGACAAAAACGATGATGAAAACAGGGAGTGGGCGTTGTCGTCATGGGGATTCGCCAAACTGATATTGCCGCTGCTTGCCGTCGGAGTATTGACAGCGGGATTCCTGCTCGGTTCAACGCATGACGGTATAGAACTACCCGGTATTATTCCAAATAGCTGGGTTGAATGGGCAGTCGGCGGCAATTCGTTACTATCAAACTTCTTCGCAAGTTTCACAGGTGCGTTTATGTATTTCGCCACTCTTACCGAAGTGCCGATTATTCAGGGACTGCTTGCTTCCGGCATGGGTAAAGGCCCGGCTCTTGCCCTGCTGCTTGCCGGACCCTCACTGTCGCTTCCGAATATGCTTGTCATAAGAAGTGTGATGGGTACGAAAAAGACTGTGATATATGTCGCTCTTGTAATTGTCATGGCAACCATTTCCGGATGGGTTTACGGTTATTTCTTCTAAATCGAATGAAAAATGAAAGTATTGATTCTATGTACCGGCAACAGTTGCCGCAGTCAGATGGCTCATGGCTTCCTCCAGTCGTTTGACCCGAATATAAAGGTATTTTCAGCAGGAACGAGACCGGCTGAAAGAGTCAATCCTCGTGCCGTAGAGGTAATGAAGGAAAGAGGCATCGACATCAGCGGCCATACGCCGCACAATGTTGATGAATACCTTAAGGAGTCCTGGGACTATGTGATAACTGTATGCGGAGGCGCCAACGAAAGTTGCCCGTCATTCGTCGGCAATGTAAAGCATCGTATTCATATCGGTTTCGATGATCCCTCCGATGCTGTCGGCTCTGAAGACTACATCATGAGCGAATTTCGTCGTGTGCGTGACGAAATAAAGGACCGATTCGAAGAATTTTATAAGAAGAATTTGAAATGAGTAAGGAAAACAAAGGGATAGGATTTTTTGAGCGATACCTTACAATATGGGTTACGCTTTGCATCATTGCCGGTATTGCCATCGGTCAATGGATCCCCGCTGTACCTGAGACATTGGGTAAATGGGAGTATACCAATGTATCCATCCCTATCGCTGTCCTGATATGGCTGATGATTTATCCCATGATGCTCAAGGTGGATTTCCAGAGTGTCAGGAACGTCGGTAAGCGTCCGAAAGGAATACTGATAACCTGTGTCACCAACTGGCTTATAAAGCCGTTTACCATGTTTGGCATTGCCTGGTTCTTCTTCTTCGTAGTATTTAAGACATTTATTCCAACAGCACTTGCCGACCAATATCTTGCTGGTGCTGTTCTTCTTGGTGCTGCTCCATGCACCGCGATGGTGTTTGTATGGAGTTATCTTACAAAGGGAGATGCGGCCTATACACTTGTTCAGGTCGCGGTAAATGACCTTATAATTCTGGTGGCTTATGTTCCGATAGTAGGATTCCTTCTCGGTATCGGAGGTATCGCTATTCCTTGGGCGACACTAATACTATCAGTCGTATTGTTTGTGGTAATTCCGCTTGTCGCTGGAATAATCACAAGGATATTAGTAGTCCGCCGCTATGGAATTGATTACTTTAATACTGTATTTGTCAACAAATTCAACAAGTGGACCATTATTGGTTTGTTGCTTACGCTTATAATACTTTTCTCTTTTCAAGGGAAAACGATCCTTTCAAATCCTTTTCATATCGTTTTGATTGCTGTCCCATTGATATTACAGACCTTCTTAATATTCTTCATTACTTATGGATGGGCTAAAGCATGGAAACTCCCACATAATGTTGCAGCTCCGGCAGGAATGATAGGAGCAAGTAATTTCTTTGAACTGTCGGTTGCCGTAGCCATCTCTCTATTCGGAGTACAGTCAGGCGCAGCGCTTGCTACAGTTGTGGGAGTATTGGTAGAAGTGCCGGTGATGCTCACATTGGTTAAGATTGCAAACAACACAAGAAAATATTTTAAAAACTGATGATATGAATACATTACTCGATACCCTTTGGTATTTCTGCTATATCACGGTTGAGCTTGTCGTATTGTTCATCGTGATAACGGCGATTGTTGAGATTATCCTGATGTATATTCCTCAGGAGAAGATCAGCAAGAAAATTGAAAAGGCCGGATTCTTCGGAAATGTTATAGCCGCAGGATTCGGAGCACTCACGCCTTTCTGTGCATGTTCTACTCTCCCCATGACTGTAGGTTTCCTCAATGCCGGCGTACCTTTCGGAGCCACGATGTCATTCCTTATTGCATCTCCGTTGCTTAACCCGATTATTATAGCAATGTTGGGAGCATTGGTAGGCATCAAAGCTATGCTCATATATGTGGCGATTGCCTTCCTCTGCGCTGTGTTCTTCGGCTGGGGATTGCAAAAAGTAGATGCTCAGAAATATGTCAAAAACGTAAGGTTGAAAAAGCAATCCTGCTGTTCGGCGGGTGAAAAGCCCATTGAGGCCAAGAAGCTCCCGTGGAGTCAGAAAATAGCTATAGCACTTCGTGCCGGATGGGACACGCTACGCCCGATTTTCTGGTATCTTATAATCGGTGTTGCATTAGGAGCTGTGATATACGGATATATGCCAAGCGACTGGGTGTTGAAAATCGCCGGACCGGACAATCCATTCGCTGTGCCTGTCGCAGCCATCATCGGAGTGCCACTTTATATCCGTGCAGAGACCGCAATACCTATCGGCGTAGCATTAATGGGCAAAGGCATGAGTATCGGGGCTGTGATAGCACTTGTTATCGGTGGCGCAGGCATGGCAATTCCGGAAATGTCGATGCTTGCAAGTATCTTCAAAAAGAAACTTGTCGCCATGATTGTCGCTGTAATATTCCTGACGGCTGTAATCTCAGGGTATCTGTTTAATATTCTCCTGTAATCCTATATAATTAACTGAATATTTTTCAGTAGTATTCATCCGACTCCAAACTTCCTTATCGCCGTCTTTTGAACTTCGTTTTTTGGAATTTGTTCTTGTCGTTATCGTTCCAAGGCAAATCGGAAGAGGAACCGCCTGCGCCGGTGCCGACATGCGGTGTCGGGATTCCTCCGGCTGCGGTCTGGAGTGCTATGGCGAGGAGGCTGTGTTGGGATTCATCAACCTGCTTCCACGGCTCAAACAGCTCGTTGACCAATTCATGAAGAGTAATCGCGCCACTGTCGTATTTGTCAAGAAGATTCTGAGGAAGATTATAAGAGGTGTTCTTGAACTCGTTGCCATGAAACATCGTCGTGATTGACAGACTGGGATACATACGGTTGGGAATCCAGCCGCCGACAAGTTCTGCTCCAGATGAAAGACGGTATCGCTCGGGGTATGCCTTGCGGTGCAGCTCTTTCGCCAGGTTATGTTCGGCATTATAACGGGCTTCCCATTCGGCAACCCGTCTGGTTGCCGCGTCGATTTCTTTCTGGTAAGAGTTGCGTTCACGAAGCGAATCGGCTTTCAGATTGTCGTACCGCTTTTGAATCTCGGTGAGTTGCTTTTGTAATGCGGTAATCTGTCTGTCCTTGTCGGCAACTTCCTTCTCCAGCTTCGGTAGTTCACCGGTTCCGAGCCATGACAGGATACGATTTTTGCCGTCCTTAGCTCCCTTCTCGACCTCCTTCTTTTCGGCTGCGAGTTCCTCTATTTCGGCTGTCAGTCTTTCAATGTCGGCCTGAAGTTCGAGTGACTGCTGACGGTTGTACTGCTGCTGGGTCTGGTGTCTGGCACCACTTGCCACGACACCGCGCTTCAATCCGAATC